>DATIUR010000470.1:0-2182 GCA_035466675.1 Anaeromyxobacteraceae bacterium
GACGACCGCGGCAACGTCTGGACCGACGAACAGAAGATGACGAGCGCACCCGGCGTGTTCGCCGCCGGCGACATGTCGCGCGGGCAGTCGCTGGTGGTGTGGGCGATCCGCGAGGGCAGGCAGGTGGCGCGCTCGGTGGACCGGTACCTCTCGCACGGCGAGACGGTGCTGCCGCCCTGACCCGGGATCGGCCTCGGGTCCGTCCCCCGGATCTTCCGCGAGGTCTGGATGCCGTCTCCCACCGTCGCCTCGCGGAGGCGGTCGCGATGCCTCGACGAGGACGGGACCTTCCACGAGAAGTCGGGCTTCGCGGTGCGCTTCGGGACGCTGGGAGAGGGAGGCGGTGCCGCCGCCACCGACGGCGGCGCGGCGGGGACCTGGTCGTTCGACGGCGAGACCCTGACCCTCCGCTACGAGGACGGGGACGAGTGGGAAGGCTCCGTCGCGCTCGGCGAGTCCGGCTTCATCGTGGACGACGAGGAGGTCTGGGCCCGGCGGTGAGGACGGCAATTCAGGCTCTCCGCGACATGGTGTGGGTCCCGTGAACGCGCCCGCCGCGCCCGCCGCCAGCCAGGTCGCCGGTGAGCGCGGGTGAGCTTCGCCAACGTCTGGGCGACGCGGTCCAGCACGGCCTCGTGGTCCTGGCAGGTCGTCTCGTCGCGGAGCCCGCTTGGCCCGAGCCCGTCGCGAGGCTCGTGATGCCGTCGCCGAGGCGGGCATGCGCCGGCAGCCGTCTCCCGACGCTGCGCGGCGCGGTCCCGGGTCTCGCCGCGCCGAGAACGGCAGCCGCCGGCGGGACAGGGACCCGCGGGGGGCGTTGCCCGAGGCGCGGAGCGTTCGGGCGCGGGGGGGCGTCCAGCCTGGGGATCGGACCGGCGGCGACGCCGGTCCAGCCGCTGCGATCCGGCGGCAGCGCCGCGGGCTGGCAGGGCGTCGACGCTGGCGGGAGCGGACGGGAGCGGTGAACGTACCTTGTCGCGGGAGCCGCGGAGCGCCGAGGGGAAGGCCTCCCCCGCGGGGCCCGTGGGCGCGCCGGGCACCGCGGTATCGCTCGCCACCGGGATTCCAGGCGCGGGCGTTCGACCCACGAAGCGTGAAGGAGAGGCGCAATTCAGTGGGCTCGCGGCCGCCTCGTCACCGCCGGCAGGACCGCCGCGGCGGCCAGCACGGCCGCCACCACCGGCAGCGCGCCGGCGTAGGAGCCGGTCGCGTCCCGCACGCGGGCGGCGAAGAAGGGGCCGACCAGGCCGGCCGCGGCCCAGGCGGTGAGGAGGACGCCGTAGATCGCGCCGAGGTGCCTCGTGCCGAAGTAGTCGGCCGCGAACGAGGGCATGGTCCCGAAGCCGCCGCCGTACCCGAGCAGCACGACGGCGAACAGGAGCGACGCCACGGCCAGGCTGGAGACGCCTCCCACCGTGGCGAAGACGGCCACCTGCGTCCCGTAGACGAGCAGGAAGGCGGCGTTCCGGCCGACCCGGTCGGAGACCGCTCCCCAGAGGAGCCGGCCCAGCCCGTTCGCGACCGCGACCGCGCCGTACGCGGCGGACGCCTCTCCCGGCGTCGCGCCGGTGAGCTCGATCAGGATGGGCACCGCGCTCGAGATGAAGAGGATGCCGGCGGAGACGTTCAGGAAGAGCATCGTCCAGAGCGACCAGAACTGGGGCGTGCGGAGGGCGCGACCCGGGGTGAAGTAGGCCGGCGCCGGCCCTGCGGCCGGAGCCGCGCGGACCGCGGCCGGATCCGGCGGCCGGACCGCGACCGGACCCGCCTCGGCGGGGGTGGCCGCGGCGGGAGGGTTGCGGACGAGCGCCGCGCAGGCCGCCCCCAGGAGCGCGAAGAGCACGCCGGAGAGGGCCAGGGTCGCCATCACGTCGTCCACCGCAGCGGCGGGCAGCCGCGCCCCGCCCCCGGCGCGGACCACCTCGGAGGCGCTCCGCGCCGCCTCCGCGAAGGCGGGAACCGAGTCGAGGATCCCGCCGTAGACGAAGGCGCCCAGGCCGAAGCCCATCACCACGAGCCCGGTGCCGAGCCCGCGCCGGTCGGGGAACCACTTGGCCACGGTGGCGACCGGGGTCACGTACCCGAGGCCGATCCCGAACCCGCCCACCGCGCCATAGGAGAGGCACGTCCACCACGCCCCCAGAGACGAGGTCCCCAGGCCGGCGAGCACGTTCCCCGCGCC
>DATIUR010000471.1:0-4954 GCA_035466675.1 Anaeromyxobacteraceae bacterium
CCCGCCGAACCGGCCGGACCGGCCCCGCAGGAACGCCACCGCCGCCTCCGACGGATCGACTCCGGCCAGCGCGCGCACCCCGCGCCGGTGCGCCAGCTCGAGGAGGAGCCCTCCCCCGAAGCCGACGTCGAGGAGCCGGCACCCGGTCCCGAGGTCGAGCCCGTCGAGCGTCGCCTCGATGAGGGCCCGGTTCCCCCGGTTCAGGGCCCGGGTCATCACGGTCCGGCCGAACCAGCCGCGCGGGCGGGAGAGCTGCGCGGCGACGGCGGCCGCGACGGGCCCGAACAGGCGGAACAGGAATGCGTTGCGCATCGTGCCGTCCTCACGAGGCGGTGGCCGACGTCGGTCCGGTCCCGATCCGGGGGTCACCGCACGCCGACGCCCTTGAAGAACGTGTAGCAGAACACTCCGTCCGGCTCGGCAGCGCGCCGGAGCCCCGCGATCCCGCGCTCCCACGTCGCCGCATCCACGAGCCCGGCGGCCAGGGCCTGCTCGCGGACGCCCTCGACCATTGCGGTGAACGTGTTCCGCGTGAAGCCCTCGACCCACTCGGGACGGCTCGAGTCGACGTAGACCATCCGCGGTGAGACGTTCACGCCGCGCAGCCCCGCGCGCGTGAGCAGCGGGAAGAGCTCCCGACCGATCAGCGCGTTGCCCCCGCCCCGCGCCTGGAGCACGACCAGGCAGTCGATCGCCCGGCGGACGTCCGCGTCGTCGGGGTGGAAGAACGCCGAGCCGTGGTCTCCCTCGATGACCGTGAGCGTGCCGCCGGGCCTGAGGCGCGAGCGCAGGCTCGCGAGCGCCTCGAGCGGTCGAGGCAGGTGCTCGAGGACGAAGCAGACGAAGACGTGGTCGAAGGCCTCGTCCGGGAACGGCAGCTCGAAGATGTCGGCCCGCTGGAAGGTGACGTTGTCGAGCGACGCGGCGCGCGCGCGGGCCCGCGCGGCCTCGAGCGCCCGCGGCGCCACGTCGATGCAGGTGAAGCGCGCCCCCGGGCTGTTGCGCGCGAGCGTGACGGTCTGGGCGCCCACGCCGCAGCCCGCCTCGAGGACCCTCGCGCCCGGCGGGTAGCGCGTGTCGTGGTGAAGGAGCTCGGTGAGCGTCGTCGCCTGGTCGAGCAGGCGCGCGTGCTCGCGCTCGGAGTAGCCGTGCACGTAGCCGTCCGAGTGTCCGTCGGACATGAGGCCCGGATCATACCACCCGCGCTAGGCATGACGGGGACGACCGCGGCGGGAACGTGATCCATCTCCCGAGTTTCGGGCCGGTTTGCTCGTACCCTCCACGGTGGAGTGTGGCAACAGATTCCTTCCACCCCGCCGGCGACCTTGTCAGCAGAACGGCCCCTTGTGGGCTGGGCGGACTCGAGAGGTCCTCGGTCGCCGCTCCCGGTAGACAGTGACCATGTACCTTCCGGCCCACTTCGCCGAGACGCGCGTCGAGGTCCTCCACGAGGCCATCCGCCATGCCGGTCTCGCCACCCTGGTCACCACCGGCGGCGGCGGGCTCGACGCCAGCCACGTCCCCCTGCTGCTCGACCCCGAGCCCGGCCCCCTCGGCAGGCTGGTCGGTCACGTGGCGCGCGGCAATCCGCAGTGGAGCGCCACGCCCGAGGCGTCGAGGGCGCTCGCCATCCTCCTCGGGCCGGACGCCTACGTGACTCCCTCCTGGTACGCCACGAAGCGCGAGACGGGGAAGGTGGTGCCGACGTGGAACTACCTGGCCATTCACGCCCACGGCACCGTGCGGTTCTTCCAGGAACGGGAGCGGCTCCTCGACGTCGTGACCCGGCTCACCGACCAGCACGAGCGGGGCCGCCCGCGGCCGTGGCGGGTGACCGACGCGCCGGCGGACTACCTGGACGGCATGCTCGAGGGGATCGTCGGCGTGGAGCTGACCATCACCCGCCTCGAGGGGAAGTGGAAGGTGAGCCAGAACCGGAGCGGGGCCGACCGTCGCGGCGTGGCGGAGGGCCTCGAGCGCGAGGGACGGGTGGCCATGGCCCAGCTCGTGCGCGGCCGGGGAAAGTGAGGCCCGGCCGCGGGCGTCGAGCGGGCAGGAAGACGAAATGCCGGAGCCGCCCTGTAAGCCGGGTTCTGTCCCGCCGGAAATCCGGCGGCGGCGAACATTCCTCTCGGGCGCGCGTTGCCGCGCGCCTCCAGCGAGCTGTACCCGGAGGCTCGACCGGGCCGGTCTTCGACCCCGCGTCGCCGCGGGGACGCCTCCCTATTTGCTCTTGCACCGGGTGGGGTTTGCCGTGCCGTCCCCGTCACCGGGGACGCGGTGCGCTCTTGCCGCACCGTTTCACCCTTGCCACGCACGCCTCGCGGCGCCGTTCGGCGGTCTGTTCTCTGTGGCACTTTCCTGCGGGTCGCCCCGACCGGCCGTTGGCCGGCACCCTGCCCTGTGGTGCCCGGACTTTCCTCGGCGGCCCCTGCCCTGCAGGCCGACGCGTTCGCCCGGGCGGCTCCGGCAGAGGGGATGTAACACGCGCGGAGGGGGGCGGCAAACGGCTCCCGTCACTGGACCTTGATCGGCAGGAACTCGATGCGCTCCTGCACGAACCGTGCGTCGTTCTCGACGGACCGCTCCTCCTCGCTCTCCTCTGCCGCCAGGACGAGCTTCGGCACGGCCGGTGTCGCCGGACCGGGCCGCTGCGCGGTCGCGATCCCACCACCCTCAAGATATCAGGCGCCGCCCGCTCGCGAGCGCCGGCGCGACACCCTGTCCCCGACCCAGCGTGCCCCCGCGGCGATGGCCGCCGGCGCCTCCGCGGCGCAGACCGCCAGCGCGGGCAGCACCATGAGCAGGTACTGCGGCCACTTCGAGCGCCACAGGAGCAGGAAGGCGAGCCCCGCGATCGCCCAGGCCGCGAAGACGGGCCGCCGCCGCCAGGTCCTGGGCAGGCCGACCGCGGCGAGCGGCAGGATCCCCCAGGTCACCGCCCCGGTCGCGAAGACGCCCGGGTGCCATCGCAGGGGCACCGGGTGCGTCAGGAAGAAGAGCGGCGCGTACCAGGGATACCCGACCTCGGCGACGTGCTCCCCGTGGGAGTAGCTCCAGTGGAAGGCGACCGCGCGCGCGATCCCCCCGATCGGATCCGGCCACAGGTTGGGCGCGAGCGCGAGGAAGACCGCGACGAGAACGCCTCCCAGGGCGAGCCAGGTCCCCGGCCGGCGGGGAAAGGCCGCCACGGCCAGGGGCGAGAGCGCCAGGACGAGCACGAGGCCGTAGGGGTACTTCCCCGCCGCGGCCGCGCCGACCGCCGCCGCCGAGAGGAGCGCGAGCCGGGTGCGCCGGCGTCCGTCGGCCCGCAGGGCCCGCCCGGCCAGCAGGGCGGCGACGAGGGCCAGGAGCCCGGGAACGGCCTCGAGCATGGCCTGGGACGTGTACTTCGCGTGGTACGGGTCGAAGGCGAGGAGGAGCCCGGCGAGCGGGCTCAGGGCGGCGACGATCGCGACCTGCGCCAACCCCGCGACGGCGGAGGGCCAGCGCGCCGCCCGGAACGCCGGCCTGGCCGCATCCGGCAACGGGCGCCCGACCTCGAGCGCCTTCCAGTCCGGCTCCGGGGCGCCGGCGACCCGCGTCGCCGCTGCGTGGACGAGCTTCCCCATGGGAGGGTGCTCGTAGTTCTCCTCCATGGTGGCGATCTCGCCGGCCCGGCCCGCCCCGATCCGCTCCGCGTAGCGGTACCCCACCGGGATGTAGACGAGCTCGTCGTAGTCGGGGGGCAGCTCCCGCACGGCGCGCGCCCGCTGCCACGCCCCGCCGGCCACCGCGGCCAGGGCGACGGCGACGCCGGCGGCCCGGCGGAGCCCACCTGGGGTCATACGGTCAGGCAACCACATCGGCGGTCGTGGAGCAATGACGGTCCGTGACCCGGCCTCACCGCCGGACCGCCCGCGCCACCCCGCGCTTCGGGCAGAGCGACTCGAGGGCGCACCGCGAGCAGGCCGGCGCGAGCGCCCGGCACGTCCGCCGCCCGTGCCAGACGAAGAGCTGGTGCGCCCTTCCCCAGCGCTCCTCGGGGAGGAGCGCCATGAGGTCGCGCTCCACCCTGGACGGGTCGGCCTCCCGCGACAGGTCGAGCCGCCGCGAGACCCGGCCGACGTGCGTGTCCACCGGGAAGGCGTGCGCCGCCCCGAGGTGGACGAGCACGACGCCCGCCGTCTTCCGCCCCACGCCGGGCAGGGCCTCGAGCCCCTCGCGCGTCCGCGGCACGCGCCCGCCGTGCTCCGCGACGATGGCCTGCATCGCCGCCACGATGGCCTTCGACTTGTTCCGGTGGAGGCCGAGCGTCCGGATGAACGGCCACAGGTCCTCGGGCCGGGCGGCCGCGTAGGCCGCCGCGTCCGGGAAGCGGGCGAAGAGCGCCGGCGTGGCCCGGTTCACGCCCGCGTCGGTGGACTGCGCCGACAGGATCACCGAGACGAGCAGCTCGACGTCGCTCCCGAAGTGCAGCGCGATCCGGACGTCCGGCATGGCCCGCTCGAGCCGGTCCACCGCCTCGGCCGCCCGCCGGCGCCGCGCCTCGCTCGATCGCCTCCTCGGGGCCTCCCGCGGCGCCATGGCGGGCCGGATGCTAACATCCGCGTCCCGCGAGAGGAGGCCGCCCTTGAAGGTCATCGACCTGCGCAGCGACACCGTCACCAGGCCCACCCCCGGCATGCGCCAGGCGATGGCCCGCGCCGAGGTGGGCGACGACGTCTACGGCGAGGACCCGAGCGTGAACCACCTTCAAGAACGGGTGGCGCACCTGCTCGGGAAGGAGGCCGGCCTCTTCGTCCCCACCGGCACCATGGCGAACCAGGTCTCGCTCGGCGTCCTCACCCGCCCCGGCGACGAGATCGTCTGCGACGCCGGCGCCCACTGCATCTCCTTCGAGTCGGGCGCGCTGGCGGCCCTCTGGGGCGTGCAGGCGCGCACCATCGCCGCGCCCCGCGGCCTGCTCGACCCC
>DATIUR010000472.1:0-1582 GCA_035466675.1 Anaeromyxobacteraceae bacterium
TCGCGCCCATGGTGACGAGGGCGACGAGGACGAGGACGAGGCCGAGGCCGAGCCAGCGCGCCGGCGGCTCGGATCGCCCCTCCGTCCCGGGCCCGGCCGGCCGCCGCCGGGCCAGCAGGAAGGCGAGGCCCCCGAGGGCGACGAGCACGCCCACCGGGTTCTGCTCGACGGCGACCGCCCCGGCGAGCTGGCCCAGGCCCAGCGCGGCGTTCTTGTGCGCCTGCCCGTTCCGCAGGAGCTCGAGGAACGGCAGCCCGTGCGCGGCCTGCCAGGCCAGGTTGGGGAGAACCAGGAGCGCGGCCCCCGCGACTCCCGCGGCGACCCACGGCGTGCGGAGCGTGACGCGGGCCCGCGTGGCGAGGAGGCCCGCCAGCAGGCCGAGCGCGAGGAACGCCATCGAGTACTTCGTCAGCAGGCCGGCGCCGACGGCCAGCCCGGCCGCGAGCCAGGCGCGGGGCCGGCCCGCGGTGGCGGCGAGCACGGCGAGGACGGTCGCCGACCAGAGCACGGGCTCGACCGCGTTCATGGTGACGAGGTGGGCCTGCGCCACCTCGCCGGGAGCGGTGGCGACCAGGAGCGCCGCGAGCGCCATCGCGAACGCGCCGCCGCCGAGCCGGCGGGCCAGCCCCGCGGACAGGAGCGCCGAGGCCGCGCCGAGCGCGATGGAAGGGAGCCGGAACGCGAGCACCGAGGCCCCTTCGCCGGAGAGCGCCCAGGCGAGGCGCGCCAGCACGGGACCGAGCGGCGGCTGGTCGACGTAGCCCCAGGCGAGGTGCTTCCCGCATACGACGAAGTACAGCTCGTCCCGGAAGAATCCGTACCGGTCGCCCGCGGCGAGGTGCAGCAGGACGCCCGCGCCGGCGATGGCGGCGGGGGCGATCCAGGCGCGGGCCGGACCGCGGATCGGGGCCGGCCCGGCGGCCGGCGCGCCGCGGAGCATGCGCCATCTTCCGCGGTTCCGGCCGGCGCGGCAACGGCCGCGTCGCCCCCCGGCGCGCGAGCCCGCCGGGGTGGATCAGGCCGCGGCGCCCTCGAACACCTCGTCGAGCGTGGCGAGGAGGTCCTTGAGCCCGAAGGGCTTCGCCAGGAAGGCGTTCGCCGGCACCGTGGCGCGGATCTGGGCCGAGGGCAGGCCGCTCGAGAGCACGACCCGGACGGACGAGAGCCTGGGGTCCCGCCGGATGCGCTCCGCGATCTCGCGGCCGCCCACGCGGGGAAGGTTCAGGTCCAGGAGCACGACATGGGGGAGCGGGTCCGCCGCGAGGCGCGTCAGGGCCTCCGCTCCGTCCGCGGCGGTGGCGACCTCGTACCCCTCCGTTTGGAGGAGGTCGGCCAGGTTCTCCACCAGGGCATCGTTGTCGTCCACGAGCAGGATGCGGCGCGGGGTCATGGTTCCGCCGGAGATTAAGGATGGGCCCCGGCCGGGGCAACCCGAACAGACTCCATCCGGGGCGCCGAGGAGGGCCTGGAAGCAACCGGCCGCGCGGCACGTACAATCCAGCCGGATGGTCGGGTTCCGCTCCGGATGGATCCTCCGCCTGCCGGCGCGCCTGCCGAGAGGCCCGCGCGCGGTGCGGGGGTA
>DATIUR010000473.1:0-1605 GCA_035466675.1 Anaeromyxobacteraceae bacterium
GGGGCTCGAGGCGGTGCGGCGGGCGCTCGAGGGGCTGGCGCGGGCGTAGACGGAGGCCCGCCGGCCTCCGCTACCACGTCCCGAAACGCCGGCGCGCGTCGGCGGCCAGGGCGTCGCGGTGGGACGGGTGCGCGATGGCGATGAGGGCCGCCGCGCGCTGGCGCAGGTTCTTCCCGAACAGGTCGGCGATGCCGTACTCGGTCACCACGAAGTGGACGTGCGCGCGGGTGGTGACCACGCCCGCCCCCGGCTTCAAATATGGCACGATCCGCGTCTCGCCGCCGGAGGTGGTCGAGCGGAGCGCGATGATGGGCTTGCCCCCCTCGGAGAGGGCGGCGCCGCGGATGAAGTCCATCTGGCCGCCCACGCCGGAGTACTGGCGGTCGCCGATCGAGTCGGCGCACACCTGCCCGGTGAGGTCCACCTCGATGGCGGAGTTGATGGCGGTGACCTTGGGGTTGCGCCGGATGACCGCCGTGTCGTTCACGTAGGCCATGTCGAGCAGGGCCACCAGGGGGTTGTCGTCCAGGAAGTCGTAGAGCCGGCGCGTGCCGAAGGCGAAGCCCGCCACGATCTTGCCGGGGTGGACGCGCTTCGTCTCCCCCGTGACCACGCCCTTCTCCACCAGGTCGAGCACGCCGTCCGAGAGCATCTCGGTGTGGATCCCGAGCCGGTGGTGGTCGGAGAGGGCCGAGACGGTGGCCTGCGGGATGGCGCCGATCCCGATCTGCACCGTGGCCCCGTCCTCCACCAGCTCGGCGCAGTGGCGGCCGATGGCGCGCTCCGCCTCGCTCACCTCGTGCGGGGGAAGCTCGTGGATGGGGTCGTCCACCTCGACCAGGGTGTCGATCTCGTCCACGTGGATGAGCCCGTCGCCGTGTGTCCGCGGCATGCGCGGGTTCACCTGGGCGATCACCGTGCGCGCGGTCTGGACCGCCGCCCGCGTCACGTCCACCGAGACGCCCAGCGAGCAGTAGCCGTGCCGGTCGGGCGGCGAGACGTGGATCAGGGCCACGTCCAGGGGCAGGACCCCGGAGTGGAAGAGCGCCGGGACCTCGGACAGGAACACGGGCAGGTAGTCGGCGCGTCCCTCCGCCACGGCCGCGCGCAGGTTCGGGCCCACGAAGAGGGCGTTGGGGCGGAAGCTCTTGGCCAGCTCCGGGGCGGCGTAGGGCGCCTCCCCCTCGGTGTGCAGCGAGACCACCTCCACCACCCGCAACTCGGGGGCGCGCGCGGTGAGCGCGGCCACGAGCCGCGAGGGCGCGGCGGCCACGCTGTGGACGAACACGCGGTCCCCGGACTTGACCACGGAGACGGCTTTCTCGGCGGAGACGGTGCGGCTCATCGGGACGGCCTCCCGGCGCGGTTTCGGGGGCGAAGGATAGCAGCCCGCGGGGGGTCGCGGTGACTTCCGGCGGCGGGCCAGGCGCGTCCGGGCGCAGGCGACGGCGAAGGCCGGATTCTCGCGTGAGGTTCACGGCACGACTAGCATCCGGACGATCGAAGGGGGCGGCATGGCGGAGTGGTCTCGGTGCCCCGGATGCGGTCTCGCGCACTCGCTGCGCGCCGACGGACTGTGCCCGCGGTGCCACCAGCCGGTCGCCG
>DATIUR010000474.1:0-3484 GCA_035466675.1 Anaeromyxobacteraceae bacterium
TCCGCCGCCCGCCGCCGTGGATCCGCCCCGGCAGGCGATCCGCGCGGCGGAGGTGACGATCACGTCGCGGCGGCTCGTCCCGGCGCCGCTCCCGCTCCGGGGCGAGGAGCCGGCGCCGCAGGCCGAGGCCGAGCCGGAGGCGCACGGCCTCTCCGCGCCGAGGCCGATCGAGGTCGCCGCGGCGGCGCCCCGGCCCCTGCCGGTGGTCGAGGACGCGCCGGCCCTCCCGGGCGACGGCGTCCGGAAGCCGGCCTTCGCCGATCCCGGCTGCATGGAGCGCTCGCTCCGCCTGCCGCCCGATCTGGCCGGGCGGTACGACGGATCGCTCACCGTGAAGTTCCCGGTGGCGGCCGACGGGACCGTGGGCCGGGTCGAGGTCCTGGGCGGCCTGCCCGATCCGCGGCTGGCGCCGGCCGTCGAGGCCGCCATCCGGGCCTGCCGCTTCCTGCCCGGCGCCGACGCGCAGGGCAGGCCGACCGCGCTCTGGGTGGTGATGCCGCTCAGGTTCGTGGCGCGGTGAGGGGAGCCTCCCGCTCGATCGCCGCGAGCCGCTCCACCAGCGTCGGGTGCGAGTAGTGCCAGGCGCTGTACCAGGGGTGCGGGTGCAGGTTGGCGAGGTTCTCGCCGTTGAGCCGCACGAGCGCGCTGGCGAGCGCCTCGGGCCGGCGGGCCAGCCGGACCGAGTACCGGTCCGCCTCGTACTCGTGCCGGCGCGACAGCCAGGCCGAGAGGGGCGACAGCCAGAAGAGGAAGGCGCCGCCCGCGAGCGAGACGACGGCCAGCGCCGCGTGCAAGGACGGCGCCTCGAAGCCGAAGGCCAGGGCGAGCGGCGGCCAGCCCACCAGCCGCGAGAGCGCGAAGAGGACCGCGAGCGCGCCGGCCAGCGAGGCGGCCAGCCGGCGGTGCACGTGGCGCCGGCGGTAGTGGCCGATCTCGTGCGCCAGCACCGCCGCCGCCTCGTCCACGCTCATCCGCTCCACCAGCGTGTCGAAGAGCACGATGCGCGGCCGGAGGATCCCGGAGAAGTAGGCGTTGGAGTGGCCGGAGCGCCGCGAGGCGTCCATCACGTAGAGGCCGCGGTTGCGGAACCCGGCCTCGGCGGCCAGCGCCTCGAGCCGCGCCCTGAGCTCTCCCTCCGGCAGCGGGGAGAAGCGGTTGAAGAGCGGCGCGATCACGGTGGGCCACAGCCACAGAAGGAGGAGCTGGAAGCCGGCGAAGAAGCCGAAGAGCCAGAGCCACCAGAGGGCGCCGGTGAACCGCATGAAGCCGTAGGCGGCGTAGAGGAAGGGGAGCCCGATGGCGGCCGAGAGGGCCATCCCCTTCAGGCCGTCGACGATCCACAGGCGGACGGTGGTCCGGTTGAAGCCGAAGCGGGCCTCGAGGACGAAGGTGTGCCAGGCCGCGAAGGGAAGGCCGGCGAGCGCGAAGGCGGCGTAGAGGACGGCCAGGAAGGCGACGAAGAGGTGCGCCCCCCCGAGGCCCAGGCCGGCGAGCGCCCGGTCGAGCGGGGGCAGGACCCCGGCGTAGAGGGCCGCCAGCACGAGCGCCGTTCCCCACGCCCCCTGCCAGAGGGCGAAGCGACCCTTGGCGAGCGTGTAGGCGCGGCTCCGCTCCGCCGTCTCCGGCTGGATCCGCGCGGCCAGCAAGGGCGGCAGGCCGCGCGCGCGGGAGGCGTGCCGGAGGTGGAGGAGGAGGAGCCCGGTCTCCACCGCGGCCTGGAGGAGCAGCGCGGCGAGGACGAAGGCGGCGACGGCTTCGGCCATGCGCCGGTCTTGTAGCACCCCGCGGGCCGCCGCGCCCGCGCCCGCCCCGCGGTAGACTTGCTGGATGGACGCGAGGCTGGTCGAGTTCGCCGGGCTCCTGCGCGCGAACGGCGTGCGGGTCGGCCCGGCGGAGGTGGCCGACGCGGCCGCCTCGGCGGCGCTGGTGGGCCTCTCCGACCGGGCCTCGTTCCGCGCGGCGCTCCGGGCCACGCTGGTGAAGAGGAGCCGCGACGTCCCGGTCTTCGACGGGCTCTTCGAGATCTTCTTCTCCGGCTTCGGCCGGGTCCTCGAGGGCGTCGAGCGGGGCGTCCTCCGGGCGCTCCGCGAGGAGGGGCTGCTCGAGGAGGACGCGCTGGAGATGATCGCCCGGACCCTGGAGCGGCTCGCCGCGGAGACGGGCCCGCTCGGCCAGGCCACCCTGTGGGGCGATCGGGCGCTGCTCGCGCGCCTGCTCCGCGGCGCGGCGGCGACGCTCGACCTCTCCTTCCTGGGCGGACCCGCCTCGGCCGCCTTCCGCGGGCGCCGGCTCCTCTCCGCCGCCGGCGGCGCCGGCCTCCACGAGGACGTCCGCAGGGTCGAGCGGGCCCTGCGCGAGGCCGGCCTCGAGGCCTCGCAGCTCGAGATCGTGGCGCGCAAGCTGGGCGAGGCGATCCGCGCGGTGGAGGAGGCGGCCCGTCGCTACGCCGAGATGGAGCAGGAGGCCCGCACCCAGCGCCCCCGCCAGGACGGGCTCCTGCCCCGGGCCCCCGCCGCCCTCTCGCGCGAGGAGATCGTCCGCACCGAGGCGGCCGTCCGGCGGCTGGCCGAGCGGCTCAAGGCGCGGCTCGTCCGGCGGGACCGGGCCCGGCGCCGCGGCGCGCTCTCGGTGCGCCGCACCCTCCGCCGGAACCTCGGGCTGGGCGGCCTCCCGGCCCGGCTCCTCTTCCGCCAGCGGCGGCCCGAGCGCCCCGACCTGGTGGTGCTGTGCGACGTCTCGGAGTCGGTCCGGCACGTCACCCGGCTGATGCTCCTCTTCCTCTACACGCTCCAGACGCTCTTCCACCGGGTGCGGACCTTCGTGTTCGTCTCGGATCTGGCCGAGGTGACCCAGGCGCTCCGCGCCGAGCGCGACCCGGCCCGCGCCGCCGACCTCGCCACCGCCGCGAGGGCGGTGAGCCTGGCCGCCAACTCGAGCTACGGCCGGGTCCTCGCCACCTTCCGCGCCCGGCACCTGGACCTCGTCACGCGGCGCACCACCGTGCTCGTCCTGGGCGACGGCCGGAACAACTTCAACCCGCCCAACGCCTGGGCGCTCGACGAGATCCGGCGCCGGGCCCGCCGCCTGCTCTGGATCTGCACCGAGCCCCGCTGGAGCTGGGGGACGGGCGACAGCGAGATGCCGCTCTACGCCTCGAGGTGCCACCGGGTGGCGACGGCGGCGACGCTCGACGAGCTGGAGCAGGTGGCCGACGCGCTCGTTCCGAGGGGAGCGCGGTGAGCGGGGACCGGCCGGGCCGGCGCTGGGCCGCCGCGTGGGCGCTCTCGGCGCTCCTCCACGCCGCGCTCCTCGCGCTCCTGTGGCGTGCGCTTCCGGGGTCCGGGCCGCCTCCGCCGGCGCCGATCGAGGTGACGCTCGTTCCGGCCGCGCCGGAGACGCGGCCCGCCCCGCCGGAGGCGGTCCGCCGGCCGGGCCGGGGCGGCGAGAGCCGGGGAGCGGCGACCGAAGCCCAGCCGGGCGCGGG
>DATIUR010000475.1:0-7054 GCA_035466675.1 Anaeromyxobacteraceae bacterium
GTCACCTCGAAGACCTGCACCTCGCCCTCCCACCACCATCTGCCCCTGGAATGTCTCGCGGACCGGCACGCTCTCCACGTGGCGGGCCTCGCATCCGTGCATGTGGTGGATCGCGTCGAGTAGCGCGGGAAGGCCGGCGGGGTTCATGGTCGGGCAGCCTACCCCTCGCGATCCGGCGCTCGCACGCGGAACCTCAAACTTGATCACCACCGGCCGCGGGGAGCCGGCTCCGCCGGCCGGCGTCCGCGCCGAGGCGCAGCCCGCGCGGCACCAGGGCCCGCTCCAGGCGGTCGAAGGCGCCCTGCGCCAGGAGGGCGAGCGCCGCGGCCGGGACGGCGCCCTCCAGGATGAGCGGCACCGAGGCGAGCCGGATGCCGGTGAGGATGGGCTGGCCGTAGCCCCCGGCGCCGATGAGGGCGCCGAGCGTGGCCGTCCCGACCGTGATCACCGCCGACGTCTTCACGCCCGCCAGGATGGCCGGGGCCGCCAGCGGCAGCTCCACCAGGCGCAGGCGGGCGAGGGAGGGCAGCCCGAGCGCCAGGGCCGACTCGCGCAGCTCCGGGGCGATCCCGACGAGCCCGGCGTGCGTGTTCCGGACGATGGGGAGGAGCCCGTAGAGGAAGAGCGCGGCGACGGCCGGGGCGGCGCCGATCCCGAGCAGGGGGATCATGAAGACGAGGAGCGCCAGCGAAGGAACGGTCTGGACGACCCCGACGGCCCCGAGCACGATCCGTCCGGCTCCGGGGCGCCGCGCGGCCAGGATGCCGAGCGGGAGAGCGGCCGCGATGGCCCCGAGGAGCGCGGCGGCGACGAGAGCGAGGTGCTCCAGCGTCCGCCGCAGGAGCCGGGCCGGCAGCGCCTCGGGCGGGACCCCGGCGGCGATCCCCATCTCGCGGCCGAGCCACTCCGCGGCGACGACCGGGGGCGGGTCTCCGCGGAGCTGGGCGCGTGCGTTGAGCGAGATCATCTCCTCCCGGGAGAGCCGCCCCTCCAGCCGCCGCAGCGCCTCGAGCGCCTCCGGGGACCGGCGGGACAGGTCCGCCCGGTGCACCAGGACGGCCTGGTACCGGGGGAAGACCCGCCGGTCGTCCTGCAGGAGGACGAGGTCGAGCCGGAGGATCTGCGCGTCGGTGGTGTAGACGTCGGTGACGTCGATCTCGCCGCTCCCGATGGCTCGGTAGGCGAGATCGTGGTCGAGCCCGCGCACGTCGCGGTGGGGCAGCCGGTAGGCGGCCCGCAGCGCGGGCCAGCCGTCCGCCCGGTCCAGGAACTCGTTCGTGAGGCCGACCCGGAGCTCCGGGTGCCGGGAGAGGTCCGAGATGCGCGAGAGGCCCAGCCGCTCCGCGACCTCGCGGCGGACGCCGACGGCATAGGTGTTCTCGAATCCGAGCGGGCGGGTCAGGCCGACGCCCAGCGGGGCCAGCGCGGCCCGCAGGCCGGCCTCGTCGAGCGGCTCCCTCGCCCCCAGGATCTCGCGCGCCAGCGTCCCGGTGTAGTCCGGGTAGACGTCGATCTCCCCCCGCACCAGGGCCTCCCAGAGGATCCGCGTCCCCCCCAGGGCCCGCTCGTGCCGGGCCGGGATCCCCGCGTCGGCGAGGAGCTGGGCGGCCATCTCGCCGAGCAGGACGGACTCGGTGAACGACTTCGAGCCGACCGTCACCGGCGGCTCCGGGCGCGCGGCCAGGAGCGCGAGGGCGAGCGCGGCCCCGGTCACGCGCCGGCCTCCGGCGGGAGCGCGAGCGACCGGTGCGCCCGGACGAAGCGGCCCACGAAGGCGTCGGCCGGCGACGACACCAGGTCGGCCAGCGTCCCGTCCTGGACGATCCGTCCCTCGCGCAGGAGGACCAGGCGCCGCGCCAGGAAGGCCGCCTCGGCCAGGTCGTGGGTGACGAGCACCACGGTCTTTCCGAGATCGCGGAAGACCCGGACCAGGTCCTCCTGCAGGTCCGCCCGCGTGACCGGGTCGAGCGCGCCGAGCGGCTCGTCGAGCAGGAGCAGCTCCGGATCGAGGAAGAGCGCGCGCAGGAGCGCCACGCGCTGGGCCTGGCCGCCCGACAGCTCGGACGGGAACCGGGCCAGCGCCTCCCCGGGGAGGCGGGCCAGCGCGGCCAGCTCCGAGAGGCGCGAGGCGACGCGCCGGCCGTCCCAGCCCAGGAAGCGCGCCACCAGCGCCGCGTTCTCCCCGGCGGCGAGGTGCGGGAAGAGCCCGCCGCCCTGGACCACGTAGCCGATGCGGCGCCGGGAGGCGGCGTCCTCGGGGCGGAGACGCTCGCCGGCCACCCGCACATCGCCCCGGTCCGGCTCGAGGAGGCCGAGGAGGACCCGCAGCATCGTGGACTTCCCCGAGCCGCTCGGCCCGATGAGCGCCACCGTCTCGCCGCGCGATACCGCGAGGTCGATCGGCCCGACGGCCGCACCCGGCCCGAACCGCTTCTCCATCCCGCGCAGCTCGATCATCGCCCGGCGTCCCCGCCCGGCTCGTAGAAGACCGCCTCCAGGCAGAGCCCCTGGGCCGGTGCGGTCGGCCCTGCCCGCGTCCGGTCCCGGCAGGCGAGCAGCTCGGGGATGGAGCCGGCCTCGCGCCTGCCCAGGCCCACCTCCACGAGGGTCCCCACGAAGTTGCGGACCATGTGCTTCACGAAGGCGGTCGCCTCGACCACGAGGTCGATCCGGCCCCCCGGCGCCCCCTCCACCTCCAGGCGCCGGACCTCGCGCACCGCGTGGTGCGACTCGCAGTCCGACGCCTGGAACGCGGCGAAGTCGTGCCGGCCGACGAGGGGCGCGGCCGCCTCCCGCACGGCGGCGAGGTCGAGCGGGCGGAAGACCTGCCAGGAGAACCGGCGCGAGAGCGGGTCGCGGGTGGGCCCGTTCTCGATCCGGTACCGGTACCGCTTGCCGCGGGCGCTCCGGCGGGCGTCGAAGCCGTCCGGCGCGAGCGCGGCCTCGCGGACCGCCACGTCCTCGGGGAGGATCGCGTTCATCCCCTGGACGTAGGCGCGGAGCGGCAGGGGCCGCTCCTCCGGGAAGGTGACCACCTGCCCGGAGGCGTGCACCCCCGCGTCGGTCCGCCCCGCCGCGGTGGCGCGCCGGGGGCTCCCGTGCAGGGCGGAGAGGGCCTTCTCCACCGCCGCCTGCACCGAGGGGCCGTTGGGCTGCACCTGCCACCCGACGTAGCGCGTTCCGTCGTAGGCGAGGACGAGCTTCACGACCGGCACGGGCCGAACCTAGACGACGCGGTGCGCCCCCGCAACGCGGCGCGCCTTCGTTGACCGCGGCGCTCGGCCCGGGCTATATCGCTTCAACTTTTCTTGAAGGGCTCCCCCGCGGAAGGGGTCGCATGGCTTCGGAGCAGGGCATCCTCTCGCAGCTCGATGCGAGCGCCGACCGCGGGGTCCGCCCCGAGCGCGCGCGGGCCGCCCTGGCCGAGGTGCCCGCCCTGCCGGAGAGCCTGGCCGCGCTGGAGCGCCAGCTCTCCCAGGCCACCGCCGACGCGGAGGAGCGGCTGCAGGCGGCCGCGCGCCACCTGGTCTCGGCCGGCGGCAAGCGGATCCGGCCCACCATCACCCTGCTCGCCTGCGGGGCCTGCGGCGGCGAGATGACGCGCGCCGTCCCGTTCGCGGTGGCCGCGGAGCTCACGCACTCGGCCACGCTCCTGCACGACGACGTCATCGACGACGGCCCGGTCCGGCGCGGGCAGCCCGCCTCCCGGGTCATCTGGGGCAACGCCGTCTCGGTGCTCTCCGGGGACTGGCTGCTCACCCGCGCGCTCGAGATCGTCTCGGGGGAGGCGGCGCGGCCGGCCGCCCTCCCGGCGCTGCTCCGCACCATGCGGCGGCTGGTGGAGGGCGAGGTGCTCCAGCTCACGCTCCGGGGCGGCTTCTCCGCCACCGAGCGGGCGTACCTCGACGTCGTGATCGGGAAGACCGCCTCGCTCTTCGGCTGGTGCGCCGCGGCCGGCGCCTGGGCGGCCGGCGTGGACGGCCGGGTGCCGGAGGCGCTCTGCCGGTTCGGGGAGGGCGTCGGGATCGCTTTCCAGCTGGTGGACGACGCGCTCGACTACGGGGCCGATCCGGCCCTGCTCGGCAAGCGGCTCGGCCAGGACCTGCTCGAGGGGAAGGCCACCCTGCCCCTCATCCGCGCGGTCGAGGCGGAGCCCTCGCTGCGGGAGCGGCTCTCCCTGCTCGTGGACGGCAAGGCGGACGGCGACGCCGTGGCGGCGGAGGTGATCGCCGTCGTCCAGCGGGTGGGCGGCGTGGAGGCCGCCCGCGCCATGGCCCGGGAGCACACCCGCGACGCGCTGGCCGCGCTCGGCGAGGTCCCGGACGGCCAGCACCGGGCCGCCCTCCAGGAGGCGGCGGTGGCGCTGACGGAGCGGGCGTTCTAGCGCCTCGCCCCGGGCATGGCCGTCAAGACCATCATGGTCCCGCTGCAACTCGGCCGGGGCGAGGGGAGTCCCGCCGGCTGGCGTCGCCGTCGCCCGGCACCGCGCTCGACCTCAGGGCTCCGGACCGCGCCGGCGTGAAGCCCGCACGGAACCCCTCCTGGTCCTCGCCCTGCCCCAGGAGGGCGCTCGACGGGGCCGCCCCAGCCGAAGAGAACCATCTCCTGTCCGCCATGAGGAGGTATCCATGCGCCGATCGATCCCCTGGCTCGTCTCCGTCCTGCTTCTCGCCCTCACCGCCGCTTCCCAGCGGGCCGCGGCCTGGGACCGCGGGCGCGCCGAGCGCTTCGCGACACTGCCCGACGGCGCGGCGGCCCCGGAGGGCATCGAGGTCGACGGGGACGGCAACGTCCACGTCACCGCCTTCGGTTCCCCCTCGGGCGCGGGAGAGATCTACGTCTTCGACCGCCACGGCCGCTTCGCGCGGCAGGTGACGGTGGCGGGCTCGAGCCCGGCCCTGCTCGGCCTCGCCTTCCAGCCTGGTACGGGCGCGCTCCTCCTGGTCGACTTCGGGACCGCCCGGGTGCTCGCGGTGGATCCGGTCTCCGGTTCCTCGACGGTCTTCATGACGCTCCCGGCACTGCCGCGCCCGGAGCTGGGCGCGGGCCTCAACGACGTCGCCTTCGACGCCGCCGGCAACGTCTACGTCTCCGACTCCTTCCAGGGCGCCGTCTGGCGGACCGGCCCGGCCGGCGGCGAGGCCACGCTCTGGGTGGAGGACGCGCTGCTCCGGACCACCGGCGTCCCGCCCTTCGGCGCGAACGGGCTCCGCTTCGACCGCGCCGGGACGGCGCTCTTCGTGGCGAACACCGGAAGCGACACGGTGATCCGCGTGCCCGTCGCGAGCGGCGGCGCGGCCGGAGTCCCGGAGGTCTTCGCGAACGGCGTCAACGGCGCCGACGGCCTCCTCGTCGACGAGGACGGCAACGTCTGGGTGGCCGCGAACCAGGCCGACGAGATCGTGGTGATCGACCCGACCGGGCGCGCCATCGCGAAGCTCGGCGACTTCGAGGGGATCGCCCGCGACGGCGCACCGGAGGGATTGCTCTTCCCGGCGAGCCTGCGCTTCAGCGGGAAGGACCTGCTCGTCACGAACCTCTCGCTCGACCTCCGGCTCTTCAGCCCGACCTTCACCGGCGTCGACTCGGCCTGGTGCGCCGAGGTGACGCGCCAGAGCATCGCGCGGATCCGGCTGCGGGTTCCCCGCTAGCAGGCCGTGGCGCCTCGCCCTCGAGGGGAAGGGGCTCCTGGCCGACGTCGGCTGCGGCCCCTGTGGCCACGTGGCCGCCCTGCTCACCCGGCTCGGTCGCCAGATGTGGCGTGCGGGGCAGGTGCGGGCCATGGTCCCCGTCGAGGTGAGCGGGCTCCTCGAGGACGCCGGGCGCGACGGCGGGGTCCGGCCGCGACAGACTCACGTGACCGTGACCGTCAGTGACCGGCTCCACTTGCCATCGGCTCCCGTCCCGCCTGCCCCTCGTCAGTTCCCCCGCACCCCCGCCCGCTCCTCGCGCCGCACCGTGAAGCGCTTCTGGAGCTGCTCGAGCGTGTCCACGATGCCGGTGTACTCGAGCTCCTCCATGGGCAGCATGGCGGCCCCGAAGAACCCCTGCCGGCGGATCTCCAGCGCCTTGTCCGCCACGTTCCGCCGCACCGCCTCCCAGAACGGGTGGGCGAAGCAGTCCACCGGGCCGGTGAGCCGCCCGTGGTGCACCGAGAACCCGGCGCAGGAGACGAGCGGCGGGCCGTCGAACCAGCTGGTGGGCGTGCGGAGCGGAACGGGCATGAGCGGCACGTTGTGCGACCCGCGCATCCCGCCCGCCACGAAGTGGCCGATGGCGAACGGCGCCAGCACCTCGCCGGTGGCCGGGAAGGCGAGCTGGGTGCGGACCAGCATCACCGGATCGTCCTTCCCCACGTACTTGCCGGCGATGTTGTGCAGCCGCGAGGTGGAGACTGCCGCCGCCTGCTCGCCGGTGGCCCGCGACCAGATCGACTCCACCACGTAGCGCTCGGGATCTCGCAGCAGGGCGGCCAGGTCGTACAGCTCCTCCGGCGTGACGAGCTCGATGACCCGGTCGCCGTCGGTGTGGCCCACGTCCATCACCACCCAGCGGAACCCCTTCGCCATCTTCGGGGCGAGGAGCAGGCCCGGCGTGTTCATGGGGTCCGCGAAGGCGAGGTAGAGCGGAAGGTTGTAGGCGCCCGGATCGGTCTTGTCCGCGGCGAAGAAGAGGACCGGCTCGGCGGCCCGCTCCTCCACCTCCATCTCGCAGACGGCCGGTCCCATCCCGCGCACGTTGCCGCTGAACGAGTCCTTGAGCAGGTCCTGGCCGGCGCCGTAGAGTCCCTGCTCCTTGGCGACGCGCGTGCCGGTGGTGAACGCGTCCCACGCCAGGCGGTGGATCTGCTCGTCGTTGACGCCGCGGGTATGGGTCATGAGGATTGCGATATCGTCTCCGGTGTGTCCGGTGTAGCTGTCGATCAGAAGCCCGGCGCCGTGCTCGCGGATATGGGCGCGCACGGCGTCGAGCAACCGCCGAGAGGGCGCGATATGGCCACCGATCGATCCGATGTCCGCCTTGATGATACTCAGGGTGAGTTTCATATCACGCT
>DATIUR010000476.1:0-5656 GCA_035466675.1 Anaeromyxobacteraceae bacterium
AGCGACCTCGACCTGGGAGCGCCGCCGGCGCGGCTCGACGCGGTGCTCCACACCCGCCGCATGGCCCGCGTCAAGGAGCACGCGCCGTCCGACCAGATCGTCGCGGTCGAGGCAGGGATGACGCTCGGAGCGCTGCAGCGCGCGCTCGCGCCCCACGGCCAGCGCCTGGCCCTCGATCCTCCCTTCCCGGAGCGGGCCACGGTGGGCGGCATCGTGGCGGCGAACGCCTTCGGACCGCGCCGCACCCGCTACGGCACGGTCCGTGACCTCGTCATCGGCGCGACGCTGGTGCGGGCGGACGGCGTGGTGGCGCGCGGCGGCGGCAAGGTGGTGAAGAACGTGGCCGGCTTCGACCTGCCGCGCCTCCTCTGCGGCTCGCTCGGGACGCTGGGGCTCGTGGCCGAGGTGGTCTTCCGGCTGCACCCGCTCCCGGAGGCCTCCGCCACGGTGGAGGTGGGCGGCCTCTCGGCGGGCGAGACCCGCGCGCTGACGCGGGCCGCGCTCGACCTCCGGCTCGAGCCGGTGGCCGTGGCCGCGTTGGCCGACGGAAGCCGCTTCTCCCTGGCCGTCCGGTTCGAGGGGTTCGCCCCCGGCGTGGCCGACCAGGCCGAGCGGCTGCTCTCGCTCGCCGCGAAGGAGGGCCGGCGCGGCGCACGGCTGGAGGGGCCGGACGAGGCGGCGCTCTGGGCACGCCACGACGCCATCCGGATGGACGGGGACGTGCGCGCCCGGGCGGCGTTCCCGCCCGCGTCGCTCGAGGCGGCGGCCGGCGCGCTGGGGGGCCTGGCCGCGTCGCTCGGCGGCGGGGCGCTGATCGTCCACCCGGCCCTGGGCGTCGCCTTCGTCTCCGGGCACCTCGAGGCGCCCGAGCCCGTCGCCCGCGCCGTCGGGGAGGCGCGGGCGGCCCTGCGGGCGGGAAACGGCTCGGTCGTGCTCGGCGCGGCGCCCGCGGCGCTCCGCGAGCGGGTGGACGTCTGGGGGCCGGCGCCGCAGGCCGTGGAGGTGATGCGGAGGCTCAAGCGCGAGCTCGATCCCGGGGGCCGGCTCGCCCCCGGACGCTTCGTGGGGGGGATCTGATGGCCACCGCGAACGCCGCCGCCGCGGGGGAGGCCGGGGCGCGGCTCACCCGCTCCCCGGCGGACGACTGCGTCCACTGCGGCTTCTGCCTGCCCACCTGCCCCACCTGGCAGAACTGGCAGGAGGAGATGGACTCTCCCCGCGGGCGGATCGACCTCCTCCGGGCGCTCGAGGACGGCCGGATCCGCATGTCCGCGTCGGTGGCCGAGCACTTCGACCGGTGCCTGGGCTGCATGGCCTGCATGACGGCCTGCCCGTCCGGGGTCCGTTACGACCACGTCATCGAGGCGGCGCGCGCCCGGGTGGAGCGCGACCATCCGCGGTCCGCGCTCGACCGCCTGCACCGGGCCTTCGTGTTCTCGATCTTTCCCAGCGTGAAGCGGCTGCGCGCGGCCGCGCTGCTCCTCTGGGCGCTCCGGATCACCGGCATCCTCTGGATGGTGCGCACGGCGGGCCTGCTCCGGCTCTTCCCGCGCCTGGCCGCGCTCGAGGCCCTCGCCCCCCCGCTCTCGCCCGGCCGGGCGCTGGCGCGCCTGCCGGCGCGGACCCCGGCGGTGGGGGAGCGGCGGCTCCGGGTGGGCCTGCTGGGCGGCTGCGTGCAGCGGGTCTTCTTCCCGGGAGTTAACGAGGCGACGGTGCGCGTCCTCGCCGCGGAGGGGGTCGAGGTGCTGGTCCCGGAGGGCCAGGGGTGCTGCGGCGCCCTCAGCCTGCACGCCGGGCGGGAGGAGGAGGCGCGCACGCTGGCGCGCGGGATCCTCGACGCCTTCGAGGGGCACGATCTCGACCTCGTGGTGGTGAACGCGGCCGGCTGCGGCTCGCACCTCAAGGACCTGGACCACCTCTTCCGAGACGACCCCGAGATGGCCGTGCGGGCGCGCGCCTTCGCCGGGAAGGTGCAGGACGCGACCGAGTTGCTCGCCTCGCTTCCCGCCCGGGCCCCGCGGGCCGCGCTGCGCGCCCGGATCGCCTACCACTCGCCCTGCCACCTGGGCCACGCCCAGGGGGTCCGGGAGGCGCCGCGCTCCCTCCTGCGCTCCATCCCCGGGGTCGAGCTGGTCGAGGTGGCGGACGGCGAGCACTGCTGCGGGTCGGCCGGCATCTACAACCTGGTGCAGACGGCGAGCGCCGCCGACGTGGGGCGGCGCAAGGCGGAGGCCGTCCTGGCCACCGGGGCCACCCTGCTCGCCAGCGCCAATCCCGGCTGCTCGCTCCAGATCCGCCGGATGCTGGAGGAGCGGGGCGCCGGCATCGACGCGGCCCACCCCATCGAGATCCTGGACCGGGCCATCCGGTCCGCGGCCGGACGCGACAATCCGTGAACCTCCACGCCCTGCTCCGCGAGCGGGCCGCCGCCGGAAGGCCCATCCGCGCCGCCCTGGTGGGAGCCGGCAAGTTCGGCTCGATGTGGCTCTCGCAGGTCCCGCGCACGCCGGGCGTGCACCTGGTGGGGATCGCCGACCTCCGGCCGGACCGGGCCCGCGAGTCGCTGGCCCGGGTGGGTTGGCCCGCCGAGCGGTACGCGGTGGAGAGCCTGGAGGCCGCCGCCCGCACCGGGGGGACGTTCCTGACCGACGACGCCGAGGCGCTGGTGCGGTCGGACGCGGTGGAGGTGGTGGTGGACGCCACCGGCAGCCCGGCGGCGGGGATCCGCCACGTCCTCGCCTGCTGCCGCCACGGCAAGCACGTGGTGATGGTGAACGTGGAGGCGGACGCGCTGGCCGGCCCGCTCCTGGCCCGGCGGGCGCGCGAGGCGGGGGTGGTCTACTCCCTCGCCTACGGCGACCAGCCCGCCCTCATCTGCGAGATGGTGGACTGGGCGCGCGCCAGCGGGTTCCGCGTGGTCGCCGCGGGCAAGGGCACGAAGTACCTGCCGCGCTACCACGCCTCGACCCCCGACACCGTCTGGCAGGACTACGGCTTCACGCCCGAGCACGTGGCGGCCGGGGACCTCAACGCGCGCATGTTCAACTCCTTCCTCGACGGCACCAAGTCGGCCATCGAGATGGCCGCGGTGGCGAACGCGACGGGCCTCTCGGCCCCTCCCGACGGGCTCGCCTTCCCGCCCTGCGGCGTGGACGACCTGCCGCGGATCCTCCGGCCGCGCGAGGCCGGCGGCGCGCTGGCGCGCGACGGCCAGGTCGAGGTGATCTCGAGCCTGCACCGCGACGGGAGCCCGGTGGCGCGCGACCTGCGCTGGGGCGTCTACGTGGTCTTCGAGGCCGGCTCGCCCTACGTGGAGCGATGCTTCCGCGAGTACGGGCTCGTCACCGACGAGACCGGCCGGTACTCCGCCACCTACAAGCCCTTCCACCTCATCGGCCTCGAGCTCGGGATCTCCGTCGCCTCGGTGGGGCTGCGGCGCGAGCCGACCGGGGCGCCCCAGGCCTGGGTGGCGGACGCGGCCGCCACGGCGAAGCGCGACCTCTCGGCGGGCGAGGTCCTCGACGGCGAAGGCGGCTACCTCGTGTACGGCAAGCTCCTGCCCGCCGAGGCCTCGCGGAGTTTGGGGGCGCTCCCCATCGGGCTGGCCCACGGCCGCAGGCTCCGCCGGCCGGTGGCGGCCGGCCGCGTGGTCTCCTGGGAGGACGTGGAGGTGGATGCGGCCGAGGAGGCCGTCCAGGTGCGCCGGGAGATGGAGGCGAGCTTCGCGGTGGGCGGCGCCGCGCGCGGGGCGGTGGAGCCGCTTCCGGCAGCCCGGCCCGACCCGCGGGGCTGACGCGACGGCCGCGCCGAGCCCTCCTACGGCCGCACCGAGTACAGGAACGTCGTGGCGGGGTTCCGCAGCACGCGCTCCGCGATCGTCCCGAAGATCGCCGCCAGCGGGCCCTCGGCGCGCACGTAGCGCGCCTCGAGCTGCCGGGCTCCCGCCGCGTCGCCCCGGGCCTTGACCCCCAGGACCCGCGCCGCGAGGTCGGCCACCGCCGCGGGCATCCGGTCGAAGCGGATCTCCAGGCAGCCGCGGTCCGTGCCGTTCGCGGCGGGCGCGTCCGGGCTCCAGGCGAGCGCCCCCTGCTCGAGCAGGAAGCCGACCTGGATCGCCGCCAGGGCGCTGTACGGCTTGATCTTGCCGTCGGCGTCGTACATGCCCTGGGCCACGTGGCCGAACGTCCAGGCCACGTCGCGCACGTGCGCCCTCTCGGCCAGGTCGCGCGGGACGACCCCCTTCCCCGCCAGCCAGTCGGTGAGCCACAGCGCCGTGGTCTGCGCCTTCAGCTCCTCCAGGGTGGAGGCCATGGGCCCCCCGAAGATCGCGCCGTCGGCCCGACCGTCCACGGCGTACTCGTGCGCCGGGCCCAGGTTGTGCGCTGCCTCGTGCAGGACGGTCCCCATCACGGTGGCGTCCGGGTCCTCCGCCCAGCGCGCCATGGTGGCGGGGCAGAGGAGCGACGAGGCGGTGCGGCGCGCCAGCGCCCGGCTCTCCGGGTCCTCGTACAGGTTCACCATCGCCACCGTCCGCCCGCGCCCCTCGTTGGCGACCGGCCCCCAGTTCGGGAGCGACTGCCCGATGGTGGCGCCCCGCGCGTCGCGCGCGTCGCCCGCGTTGAGCACCACGTCGATGAAGTCGGGCAGGTGGAAGGAGACCTCGCGCGCCGCGTAGGGCGGTCCGGCCAGGCGCGCCAGCTCCCGCTCCATCTCGCCCTTCACCGGCTCGAGCCGGCGCTGCCAGGCGAGGGAGGCAGGATCGATCCGCGCGAAGGTGACGTGGAAGCCCGCCTTGAGGCTGCACGGATCGTGGTAGACCTCGTCCGGTCCGATGCGCAGGAACCAGCGCGAGTTCTCCGCGTTCATGCGCGCCCAGGCCTCGTCGGCCCGGAACCAGGAGCCGTCGCGGAAGGCCCGGGCCGCCGCGGCGAGGTAGGCCCGCAGCGCCGCCTCCCCGGGGCTCGCCACGGCGACGGCGGCGTCGTCGAGCTCCCGGGCGACCGCCTCCATGTCCTCGCGCCAGGCCTGGTGGTACGGGACCGCGGCCAGCGCCCCGCGCCCGTCGCGGACGACCACGGTGAAGGGGTCGGTGAGGGCCTCGGTCCTCGGGTCCCGGCCCAGCTCCTCGCAGAAGCCCGGCCGCCCCTGGAGATCGGCGGGGTAGAGGCCGGTGAGGCGCGGCGGCGCCGGCGCGAGGGCCGAGCAGGCCGGGTCCTTCTCGGTCGTGGGGGCGCTGCACCAGGGGCCGTGGTTCAGGAAGAAGGCCAGCCGGGAGAGCCCGTCTCCGGGCGGGATGCGGGACTCCATGCCGAAGGTGCCGAGCTGGCGCGCGTGGAGCCGCTCCACCGCGGCCGCCGCCGCCAGCACGTGCGAGACGAGGGCGCGATCCTCGGCGGGCGCGCCGGAGAAGTCGCTCTCGAGGACGGTGAAGACGCTCTGCGAGATCTCGCGGGCCAGGGCGGCGCGGCGCGGGTCGGCCGGGGGCGGCGGGCGTCCGGCCCGGGCGGCGGCGCGGCCCCACTCCTCCTCGAACGCGGCGGTGAGCCTTCCGCCGTGGAGCCAGCGGGAGGCCGGGCGCGGGTCGAGGCCCCACACGATCGCCAGCTCGTCCGGATCGACCCGGGCGTTCCCGTTCCGGTCGGCGGTCCAGTGGAGC
>DATIUR010000477.1:0-4319 GCA_035466675.1 Anaeromyxobacteraceae bacterium
CGGCTGGCGGCCTCCTCGGCGCGCTGGCCGTGGTCGGCGTCACGATTCTCGTGGGGGGCTGTAGTACGCCGCGTCTTTCACGCGATGCGGATGTCGGCGCTCGCTCCCATCCCGCGGACCGAGTGAGGGGATCTGCGGGAGCCAGCTTCGCCGAAGACGTGCTGCGCTCCCATCCCGACCTGGTGGAGTGCTCATCCCTGGAGTGCTTGCGCGACAACCTCGGGAGGTGCCTGCCGTCGCACTACTACAGCGCGGACTACTGCGCCGAAGGAGCGCCCGTCTATGACGATGCGTTCGTGTTGCGCGGTGCCTGGGACAGCTGCTGGGTCGTCTCCTACACCGACCACACGCAGAACTACTGGGGTGGATGCCGCGTCATCAGGCGGGTCTGTCCCACTGTCGATGCCAGCATGAGCAACGAGCCAGAGCGGTTCGGCTGCGGCCCCTTGGAGGTCCTGCTCGAGGTGACACCGTGCAGGAACCCTTACGATCCGAAAAGGGAGCATCCGCCGGATTGACGCTGGCCGTCGCCGCGCCCGCAACCCCGCGAGCCGGCCGACTCCCGCCCCCGCAACCCGCTTCTGCCCCGTGCCGCGCCGGGCTAGAGTGCCGGGGACATGAGGACCACCATCCGCAAGGCGGTCATCCCGGCGGCGGGCCTGGGCACCCGGTTCCTTCCGGCCACCAAGGCGGTCCCGAAGGAGCTGCTCCCCATCGTGGACACGCCCACCATCCAGCACATCGTGGCGGAGGCGGTCGCCGCGGGCGTGCGCGACGTGGTCCTGGTCTGCGCCCGGGGCAAGGACTCCATCGTGGACCACTTCGACATCGCGCCGGAGCTGGAGGCCCACCTGGAGCGGACCGGCAAGGCCGACCTGCGGCGGCAGATGCGCGAGATCGCGCACATGGCCAGCGTCATCACGGTGCGCCAGCAGGAGCCGCTGGGCCTGGGGCACGCCGTGCTGTGCGCGCGCGACGTGGTGGGCGACGAGCCGTTCGTGGTGATGCTGGGCGACGACGTCATCGACGCGCCCGTCCCGGGCGCCAAGCAGCTCGCCGGGTGCTTCGAGCGGCACGGGCTCGGGACCATCGCCCTGATGGAGGTCCCGCCCGAGGAGACCTCGATGTACGGCATCGCGGCCGGCTCCCCGGTGGACGAGCGGACCATCCGGATCGACCGGCTGGTGGAGAAGCCGAAGTCCGCTCCCCCGTCGAACCTGGCCGTGATCGGCCGCTACGTCCTCCCGCCGCGCGTCTTCCAGATCCTGGAGCAGGCCCGCCCCGGCGCGGGCGGCGAGATCCAGCTCACCGACGCCCTGGCGGTCCTGGCCCGCGAGGAGGGCCTGCTCGGCTACCGCTTCGAGGGCGACCGCTACGACGCGGGCGACCGCCTCGGCTGGCTCAAGGCGAACGTCGCCTTCGCCATGAAGCGGCCGGAGCTGGCCGGACCGATGCGCGAGTTCCTGAAGGCGGTGGTGCGGTGACCGGGGCCGGTCGGGGCCCGCGGCGGGCGACCGCCAGGATCGCCGCGGCGCTCCTCGCCGCGGCCGTGGCGCCGGCGGCGCTCGCCTACATCCTCCCCACCGGCGCCATCCTCCGGGGCATGGCGGCGAAGCGCGCCGAGGCCGGCATCGTCTCCCTGGAGGCGACCGGGCTGCTCGAGGCCTCGGGGCCCACGGCGGAGCGCGTGGCCCAGGCGGCGGGGCTGCGCACCCTGGGCGGGCGGGTGGCCGTGACGGCCCGCTTCTCGCTCAAGGTCCCCGGGCGCTGCCGCATCGAGCTCGTGCCCGCCGGCCTGGCCGAGGCCGATCGGCCCTTCGCCACGGTGCGGGACGGCGCGCTGGCCGGCCGGGGCCTCGAGACCTCGCCGGCGGTGGCCGCGCTGCTCCGCTCCACCTGCGCGCTCCTGGCGGTGGCTCCGGTGGCCGGCGGCAGCGCGGCGTACGCCGAGGCGCTGGGCCGCCGCGGCGTGGCGCTGGGCGCGGCCAGCCTGGGCCGCTTCGGGGGCCGGATCACCTACGTGCTGGGAGGCCGCCCGAGCGATCCGAAGCCGCTCGTCTTCGTGGACAAGGAGACGCTCCGGCCCCTGCGCCTCCTGGCGAGCGAGGGCGGCCCGCTCCTCGACACGCGTCTCGTCGGCTGGGGCTCGCCGGTCGGCGGCGACTGGTTCCCCCGGGCCGTCGAGGTCCACGAGCGCGACGCGCTCCTGCTCCGCTTCTCCGCCGAGAAGGTGGTCGCGAACCCGAAGCTGCCCGACGCGATCTTCTGATCCTGACAGCGGAGACCACATGGCCCGAGCGCCGCTACAGCGCACGCGGCCTGCGTGCGGCGGCCCATCGTTCGTCGGATCTCACGGTAGGCTCCCCCACAGCCGTCTTCCGACGCGGCGCGGACGAGCCCGGGCCCGCGCGCTTGCTCGCCGGGGCGCGGACCGTCACCGTCGAATTCGAAACCGTCTCCCCGCGCCCGGAACCCCTGCGGCAACGCAAACCAGCCGAGCGTGGCCGCCGGGACGGCTGCGGCTGGACTTGCGTTGCACCGCAGCTGCCAGGGAACCGGCAGGTCCTCGCCGACGGCTCGCTGCGCGGCGCGGCCCCGGGCCTCGCCGCGCCGGGGAGCGCAGCCGCCTGCCGGACAGGGACCCGCGGGGGGGCGTTGCCCGAGGCGCGGAGCGTTCGAGCGCGGGAGGGCTTCTTCGTTCGGGGATCGGACCGGCAGCGGCGCCGGTCCAGCCGCTGCGTTCCGAGCGGCACCGGAGCGTGCTGGCAGGGCGTCGATGCCGGCGGGAGCGGACGGGATCGGCGGCCGGACCTTGCCGCGGGAGCCGCGGAGCGCCGAGGGGAACGCCTCCCCCGCGGGGTCCGTGGACCCGCACCGCGGCTGCGCACCCGACTCGTGACGAATCGTGAGCCGCGGCGGCATGACGCGCCTCGCGACGGGCTCCCGCCAAGCGGGCTCCGCCGTGAGCGTCAGGGACCGCCCGCCGGCAGGCCCCGCCGCGGACCGTCAGCGACGCGCCACGTCCGACGCCGACGGCGCGGGCGGCGCCGGGGCCGCCGGCGCGTACGCGTAGTAGACGCGGAGGATGCGCCCCTCCTCCCGCACGGACGGCTCGCCGGGGACGCCGTCGGCCGACCGCGCCGCCAGCACCGCCTCCGCCCCCAGGGCGTGCGGCCCGAGGAGCCGCACCAGCGCCGAGCCGGAGAGGTAGGTGACGCGCTCGCGCCCCACGCTGTCCTTCGCCCCCACCACCAGGTACTCGCGCACGCCGAGCCCGACCTCCGCGCGATCCGCCGCGCGCAGGCGCGCCCCGACGACTCCCTGGACGCCGCCGCCCATGTGGTAGTCGCGCCCCTTCCCGTCCGGGCCGGGGTACGCCCATCCGGCCGCGCCCATGGGCACGCCCGACAGCACCAGGTCGAGGTCGAGCGAAAGCGGGCCGGCGAGCAGGAGCCGGCCGGCCATCCCCAGGCCCACGTGCACGGTGGAGACCCGGAAGCGGCCCGGCGTGACGAGGTCGTAGCCGAGGTAGATCCCCCACAGCCCGCGGCCACGAGTGCCCTCGAAGGTCCAGCCGAGCACGAGCCCGCGCGCCAGGAGGGAGGCCACCGGATCGGCGTAGGCGCCGTAGCTGGCCTCGAGCTCGAAGTGGTCGAAGGGCCGCTCCAGGCGGGTGTCGGGATCGCCCGCCGGGCCGTAGACGAGCCGCAGGCCCACGTCCAGCCTGGCGCCCTCGCCCAGCAGGGGATCGGCCCCGCCGTCCTTCGCGAAGGCGATCGCCCCCGCCCGGGCCACGAGCTCGGTGGGGTTCGTGGGCGGCTCCTCCCAGCGGCCCACGACGGCCCGGTTGAAGGAGGTCGGCGGCGAGACGAACCCGGCCGCGAGCTCGCGCCAGAATCCGCGCTCCCGGCGGATCATCCCCGCCGCCCGGAAGAGGATCTCCCCGAACACGACGCCGCCGATGGGGGTGGTGATCTGGTCGTTCAGGGCGGGCCGCTCGGTCTCGCCCACGATCTCCCAGAGCGTGCTGAAGGCGAGCGCGAAGGGCGCCGCCTCCCAGAAGCCGAGCCCGGCGGAGCGCGCCGCGGTGTACGACCAGGTGCCCAGGTAGGGATGGCCGAACTGGTTGATCCAGTAGGGATCGTCGTCGAAGACCCAGGGCGACTCGAGATTCCGTCCGATGCTGTCCAGGGAGACCGCCGCCCAGCCGGCCTCGCCGACCCAGTGATTCCAGACCATGATGAGGCCCGTCATCCCGACCGTCTCGGCGGCGGGGATCCAGAAGCTCCGGCGCGACCGCGAGGGCTCGCGGAGGAGCA
>DATIUR010000478.1:0-12304 GCA_035466675.1 Anaeromyxobacteraceae bacterium
TGCGGAAGCGGTGGCGCGCCGCTCAGGCGGGCGAGGAGAGGAGCAGGGCCAGGTTCCTCTCCTCCCAGGCCCGGGCGCGGGCGTGGTCGGGATAGGCGCGCTCGCGGCGGCGGAACTCCGCGGAGTGCACGATCCGGCGCCCGTTCGAGTCGCGGGGAGGGACGGCCTGGTGCAGCATCTCGTGGAAGACCACCGCCGCCACGTAGAACTCCGGCACCTCCGGCCGGTCCAGGGTGGGGTGGATCCGGATCACGCGGGCGTCGTGGACGTAGACCCCGGTCTTGATGGTGCGGCGGCGCCGCCCCAGCCGGACCGGCCCCCAGCCGATGCGCGCCTCGACCGTGCCGCCGAAGTGCAGGCGGTTGAGGCGGTCGAAGATGACCCGGAGGTCGTGGGTCCTCCCGCGCGGCTGCAGGCCGTCGAGGCGGGGCGGCGCGATCCGGGCGCGGTGCGTGCGCACCCACGCGTCGATCCGGGCGCCGGCCTGGCGGCGCCGGGTCGACCCGCCACGGGCCGAGCCCGCGAAGACGGCCAGCGCTCTCACCACCTCGGACGAGGCGTCCAGGAACATGTGGTGCACGCGGTAGTGGATCCGGTCCGGGAGGCGGCGGAACGAGACCATGGTGGAGCGGTTGTCGTGGACGGAGAGGCACACGCGCTCCGCCAGCAGCGAGGCGAGGGCGTCCGCCAGGCGCCGCGCGCTCGCGATGCGCGCCTCGCGCCCGGCGCGGCGGGCGTCGAACAGGTCGAGCTGGCGGCTGGCCTCGCGCTCCGTCACCCGCCCCCGATGGTACGGAGCGTGCGGGGGTCGTTTCAAGGGGCGCCCTCCTCCTCGGCCAGGAGCCGTTCCAGCCGGGAGGGCTCCAGGCGGAGCAGGACCACCTTCTCCTGGCCGTAGGTGACGGCACCGGGCGCCGCGCCGCGCGGCTTGCGCACGTGCTTGGCGCGGGTGGCGGCCACCTCGACCGGGCTCTGGCCCCGCGCGTCGGAGAAGTGGGCGGCCAGGTGGGCGGCGTCGAGGAAGGTCTCCTGGTCCGGAGCCCGGCCGCGCCCGAGCCTCACCACCACGTGGGCACCGGGGCGACCGCGCGCGTGCATCCACAGGTCGTTCCCGCGGGCGAGGCGGACGGTGAGGGCGTCGTTCTCCTCGGCGCCGCGTCCCACCCAGATCGGCACGCCCGCGAGCGAGCGGAAGCTCCGGTAGGGCGGGAGCGGCTCCTCCCGCCTGCGGCGCGGCGGCGGCGCGGGGCGCGGACCGGCGCCGAGGCGTCGCGCCTCCCGTTCCAGGCGCGGCAGGTCCGCCGGGAGCGCCTCCTCCACGGCGGCCGCCAGGTGGCGCAGGGCGGCGTCGAGCGCGCGCACCTCCGCGGTCCGCTCGGCCACGCGGGCGGCGCTCTCCGCGATGCGCCGGGCGCGCCGGTAGTACCGCTCCATGTTCTGCTTCGGCCCGAGGGCGGGGTCGAGCGCCACGCGCACCTCCCGCGGGCCCTCCACCGTCCACTCCACCAGGACCACCTCGCGGGCTCCGCGCCGGAGCCCGTGGAGCTGCTGCTTCAGCAGGTCGGCGACCCTCCGGTCCGCCTCCGCGGCCGGGACGCGAGCCGCCTCCTCCGCCAGCTTCTCCAGGGCGCGCCGCGCGCGGGCGATGCCGGCGCGCAGCGGCTCGCGGAGGCGCCGGCGCGCCTCCGCCAGGGCGCGGGCCGCCTCCCGCTCGTCGTAGGCGCGCTCGATCGCCGCGGAGAGCGGGAAGGCGGCCCCGGGCTCGGGGAGGAAGCGCGGTGCCCTCGCCGGCTCCGCCTCCCGCGCCGGGAGGGCGACGTAGGGCGAGCCCGGGACCAGCCTTCGCTGCCCTGCCGGACCCCGCGCGGCGGCGGCGCGGATCCTGCCGTCGGCGCCCACCAGGAACAGGTTCCCGTGTCGTCCGGTCAACTCCGCCACCAGCCGGACGGGACCGGCGGCCCGCTCGAAGTCGAGCTCCACCACCCTCTCGCCCGGCACCGCCCGGAGACGGACCAGCCGCGCGCCCTCCAGCTCCCGCCGCGCCGCCGCCTGGAAGGCGAAGGGTGCGCGGGCCGCCGGGGACCGCGTGCGGACGGCGTGGATCCGCGTCAGATCCGGCTCGGCCGAGAGCAGGACCGCGGCCGGACCCGCCGCGCCGCGGAGCTGGACGGTGAGGCACCGATCGGCGCGAACGGTGACCGATTCCACCCGCGAGCCGGCGAGCGGCGCCAGTTCCGCGACCACCTCCTCGATCTCTCGCGCGTCGAGCGACACGGCTTGCCACGAAAGGCAGCGGCCGCCCGGAGGCGGCCGCGGCGTGAAGCAAGGTACGAAGCTCGGCTCGGCTGCTACTTCTTCTTGCCGGCCTTCTTCTTCGCGGGCTTCTTCGCCTTCTTCTTCTTCGCGGCCATCGTGTTCCCTCCTCGGAACATCCGTCCGCTCGATCACCAGACGACTCGAACGAACAAGTTGGACGGAGGTTAGCGCGTCGGGATCGAACCCGTCAAGGAAGCGGCGGACGAATTTTCGCGGGCGCGACTGCCGATCGGCGAAGCGCCCCGGAAGGATCGTGCCGCCGGAAGCGAGCGCGCCCCGCGAGGGCGTCACCGTCCGTCACGTGGATCACGGACCGTGACACGCGACGCTCAGCCCTGCTCGAGGAGGGCGGCCCCGATCACCCCGGCGTCGTCCCCGAGCCACGCCTGCTCGACCGTGAGGGCCCTGGCCGCGGTCCGGGAGACCTTCTCGTCGAGGTGGCGACGCACCAGCGCGGAGAGGTTCACCGCTCCGAGGAGCACGCCTCCGCCCAGGATGACGCGGGCGGGATTGAGGAGCGTGGCGAGGTTCGCGATGGACGTCCCCAGCATCTCGCCCACCTCGTTCCAGAGCGCCACCGCGTACGCGTCTCCTCCCTCGTAGGCCAGATCCACCACTCCCGCGGTGATGCGCGCGGCGTCGCCGCCGGCCAGGTCGAGCACCCGCGAGTCCGCCCCGGCCGCGATCTCCTCGCGCACCCGGGCGGCGACGTTCACGCCGCTGGTGTAGGCCTCCAGGCAGCTCCACTCGCCGCACCCGCAGCGCCGGATCGGGGTCCCGGCGCGGATGGGCCGGACCTTGATGTGCCCGAACTCCCCGGCCACGCCGGTGGCGCCGTCGTGCAGCCGCCCTCCCAGGACCAGGCCGGAACCCACCCCGCTGCCGACGAACACCAGGGCCGCGTCGTCGATCCCCCTGGCCGCGCCGAAGCACCTCTCGCCCCAGGCGGCCGCGGAGAGGTCGTTCGCCACGCGGACCGGGATGCCCAGCGCGCGCCGGAGCAGATCGCCCACCGGCACCTCCCGCCAGCCCAGGTTGGGCGCGTTCATCACCACGCCGGTCGCGCCGAGGCACTGGCCGGCCACCCCCACGCCCGCCTGCCGGAAGGCCGCCAGCCCCGTCCCGGCCGCGGCGGCGGCCGTGGCGGCGGCCGCGCGGATGACCTCCACGACGGCGGCGGGCGAGCGATCCTGGAGCGGCTCGCGGTGCGCCGCCACGATGGTCCCGGCGTCGGCGTCCACCACCGCCGCGCGGGCGTTGGTCCCCCCCAGGTCGATGCCGAGGGAGAGCCGCGCCACCTCAGGCCCCCACCTGGCGGAGGATCTCGGCCACCTTCCCGCGCACGAGCGACTCGATCTCGGAGAGACGCGCCGCGGTGGTCGCCTCGAAGCGGAGCACGAGCAGGGGCTGGGTGTTCGAGGCGCGCACCAGCCCCCAGCCGTCCGGGAACTCCACCCGCACGCCGTCCACCGTGACGGCCCGGTAGCGCGAGGCGAAGAACTCCTGCGCCCGGCGCACCACCTCGAACTTCTTCTCCTCCGGGCAGTCCACCCGCAGCTCGGGCGTGGAGTGGGTGCGGGGCACGTCGGCGAGCAGCTCCGAGACCGGGCGGTCGGTCCGGGAGAGGAGCTCGAGGAACCGCGCCGAGGAGTAGATGCCGTCGTCGAAGCCGAACCAGCGATGCGCGAAGAAGATGTGCCCGCTCATCTCGCCGGCGAGCAGCGCCCCCTCCTCCTTCATCTTCGCCTTGATGAGGCTGTGCCCCGCCTTCCACATGATGGCGCGGCCGCCGTGGCGGGCGATGTCGTCGTAGAGGGTCATGGAGCACTTCACCTCGGCGACGATGGTGGCTCCGGGCACCTCCTCGAGCAGCGCGCGGCTGAAGAGGATCATGAGCTGGTCTCCCCAGAGCACGTTCCCCTTCTCGTCCACGGCTCCCACCCGGTCGGCGTCGCCGTCGTAGGCGATGCCCAGGTCGGCCCCGGTCTCCCGCACGCGGGCCTTGAGGTGCGAGAGGTTCGCCTCGACGGTGGGGTCGGGGTGGTGGTTCGGGAATCGCCCGTCCATCTCCACGAAGAGCGGCACCACCTCGATCCCCAGCGACTCGAAGATGGGCACGGCCACCACGCCGCCGGTCCCGTTCCCGGCGTCCACCACCACCTTGAGCCGGCGCGGCCCGAGCCGCAGGTTCCGGCGCACGTGCTCCCGGTACGGACCCACCACGTCGTAGGACGACACGCTCCCCCGTCCGGCGGCGAAAGGCCCCGACTCGGCCAGGCGGCGCAGCGCCTGGATCTCCTCGCCGTGGAAGGTGGCCGAGCCGAGCCCGACCTTGAGGCCGTTGTACTCGGGCGGGTTGTGCGAGCCCGTGATCATGCAGATGCCGTCCACCCCGGCGGTGTGGGCGGCGAAGTAGGTGAGCGGGGTCGGCACCACGCCCAGGTCGAGCACGTCGACGCCCGTCGAGCGGAGCGCCTCGATCATCCGGCCGGCGAAGCGGGGCCCGGAGAGCCGAGCGTCCCGCCCCACCGCCGCCCGCCGCCCGCCCGCCTCGCGGATCCGCGTGCCGAGGGCCTGGCCCACCCGGTGGACCGCCTCCTCGTCCAGGTCGCGATCGACCAGCCCGCGGATGTCGTACTCGCGGAAGATGGTCGGGGAGAGGGCCACGCTACAGGATCTCCTCGCGCCCGCGCCGGGCCAGCTCGTCCACGGCCTTGCGCACGTCCTGGGCCCGATCGCGCCGCACCACCAGCACGGCGTCGCCCGCGTCCACCACCACCACGCCGTCGAGCCCGATCACCGCCACCGGCCGGTCCCGGCCCGCCAGCACCACGTTGTCCCGGCCGTCCAGCACCAGGGCGTCCCCCTCGGCCAGGTTGCCGAGCGGGTCGGTGGGCCGCACCTCCGGCAGCGCGGCGAAGCTCCCCACGTCGCTCCACCCGAAGTCTGCCGGCACCACCGCGATGCGCCGGCTCTTCTCCATCACGCCGTAGTCGATGGAGATGGAGGGGCAGTCCGGGAAGACGCGATGGAGCGTCTTCGCGTATCCGGGCGTGCCGATGGCGCGCTGGATGACGTCGAGCTGCTCGCCCAGCACCGGCATGGCCCGGTGGATCTCCTCCAGGATCACGTCGGAGCGGAAGACGAAGATGCCGCTGTTCCAGAGGTAGCCGCCGTCGGCCAGGTACCGGGCCGCCGTGACCACATCCGGCTTCTCCACGAACCGCTCCACGCGGTGGGCGGCGGGCCGCCGCGCCTTCTTGCCGGCCAGGCGGGCGCCGAGCTGGAGGTAGCCGTAGCCGGTCTCGGGCCGGTTCGGCCGGATCCCGATGGTGGCGATGAGGCCCGTCTCGGCCAGGCGGGCGGCGGCGGCCAGCGCCTCGCGGAACGCCTCCGGGCGGGCCACGTGGTGATCGGCCGGGAGCATGGCGATGATGCCCTTCGGGTCGCGGCTGGCCACGTGGATGGCGGCGAGCCCGACGCAGGGGGCGGTGTTCCGCGCGCACGGCTCCACCAGGAAGTTGCCGCGGGGGAGCCGGGGCAGCATCCGGCGCGCCGCCGCCGAGTGCTGGGGGCCGCACACCACGTAGGTGCGCTCCGGGGGGGCCAGCGGGGGAAGGCGCGCCACCGTGGCGGCGAGGAGCGGGGCGTCGCCTGCCAGCGGCAGGAACTGCTTGGGCCGGTTGCGGCGCGAGAGCGGCCAGAACCGGGTTCCCGAGCCTCCCGCCATGATCACCGGGTAGATCGTCACAGCGTCCTCCAGATCGCGACCAGCTCGGCGAGCACGCGGGCCGTCGCGCCCCACAGCCGGATCGAGCCCAGCGCGAAGAAGTGGACCTGGTGCCACATGCCGTAGGCCTCGCGGGTCTCCATGTGGTGCACGCCGGGCGCGGCGAGATCGGCCAGCGGGAGGTGGAGGATCTCGGCGACCTCGCCGGGCGCCGCGACGTAGGGGTATGGATATGGCACCGAAGCCACCCACGGCGTCAAGCGGAACGGGGAGGTGAGCACCACGGCCTCGGACAGCCGGCCCACGACCTCGACGTGCGCGGGATCGAGGCCGATCTCCTCCTGGGCCTCGCGCAGGGCCGCCTCCAGGTGGTCCTCCTCCGCGTCGATGCGGCCGCCGGGGAAGCTGATCTGCCCGGGATGGCGCGGGAGGTGGTCCGGGCGGCGGGTGAGGAGCACGTGGAGGGCGCCGTCCTTCTCGAACACCGGCACGAGCACCGCGGCATGGCGCAGCCCCCCGATGGGAAGGTACTCGGGCTGGACGGCGTCGGCCGGGGAGTCCGCCCGACGGTGCGCCGCGATCGCCGCGCGCAGCCGCTCCGGCGTCATGGCCCCCGCACCGCCGCGGGCCGGCGCGCCTCGTGGGAGGCGGGCAGGATCCCCTGCCAGATCAGCACCGCCACGGCGATCCCGGCCACGATGCGCCAGACCACGAAGAGGTGGGTGGTCCGGGTGCGGAGCCATCCCAGGAGCCAGTGGATGACGAGGTAGCCCGCCACCGCCGAGACGGCGGTGCCCACCCAGGTGGCCGCCGCCCAGGCCGGCTCGCCCCGGAGGATGGGAGCCGTCTTCCACAGCTTGTAGGCCCCCGCCCCGATGATGATCGGGACCGAGAGCAGGAAGCTGAAGCGGGCCGCCGCCTCGCGGGTGAACCCGAGCAGCATCCCGGCGGTGAGCGTGGTTCCCGAGCGGGAGCTCCCCGGCACGAGCGCCACCGCCTGCGCCACGCCCACCAGGAGCGCGTCGCGCGCCGAGACGTCCCCCATCGTCCGGACGTGCCGCGCCCGGCGCTCGGCGACGAGCAGGAGGAGCCCGAGCCCGACGAGGGAGACCGCGATCACCCAGTTTCCCAGCCCCTCGATCTCCCGCTCGAGGAGCACGCCCGCCGCGGCGGCGGGCACGGTGCCGAGGAGGATGTACCAGCCCAGGCGCGACTCCGGCGTCTCGAGGGGGCGGCCTCGCCCCATCGAGCGCACCCCGGCCGCGAGGAGCCTCCCGATGTCCCGCCGGAAGTAGGCGACCACCGCCAGCGTCGTGCCGGACTGGATGATGGTCGCGAAGGCGCGGAACCGCGGGTCGCCGAGGTCGTGGCCGAGCAGCTCGCCGAACACCAGCAGGTGGGCCGTGGAGGAGACGGGGAGGAACTCCGTGGCGGCCTGGAGGATCCCGAGCAGGGCTGCGGCGAGCAGGCTCATCCGCCCCGCTCCTAGTACCGGTAGTGGTCCGGCTTGTACGGCCCGTCGGCGGGCACGCCGATGTACGCGGCCTGGCGCGGCGTGAGGCGGGTGAGCCGCGCCCCGATCTGGCCGAGGTGGAGCGCGGCCACCTTCTCGTCCAGGTGCTTGGGCAGCACGTAGACCTGCCTGCGGTAGGCGCCCCGGTTCGTGGCCAGCTCGATCTGCGCCAGGGTCTGGTTCGTGAAGCTGTTCGACATCACGAAGGAGGGGTGTCCGGTGGCGCACCCCAGGTTGAGGAGCCGCCCCTCGGCGAGCACCAGCACGCGGTGGCCGTCCGGGAAGACCCACGCGTCGTACTGGGGCTTCACGTTCACCCGCCGGATCCCGGGGACCTTCTTCAGGCCGGCCATGTCGATCTCGTTGTCGAAGTGGCCGATGTTCCCCACGATGGCGCAGTCCTTCATCCGCGCCATGTGGGCCACGGTCACGACGTCCACGTTGCCGGTGGCGGTGACGAAGACGTCCGCCGTGGCGACCACGTCCTCGAGCCGCACCACCGCGTACCCCTCCATGGAGGCCTGCAGCGCGTTGATGGGATCGATCTCGGTCACCACCACCCGGGCCCCCTGGCCGCGCAGCGCCTGGGCGCAACCCTTGCCCACGTCGCCGTACCCGCACACCACGCAGAGCTTCCCGGCCAGCATCACGTCGGCGGCCCGGTTGAGGCCGTCCACCAGCGAGTGCCGGCAGCCGTAGAGGTTGTCGAACTTCGACTTGGTGACCGAGTCGTTCACGTTGATGGCGGGGAAGAGGAGCTTGCCCTCCTTCTGCATCTCGTAGAGCCGGTGCACGCCGGTGGTCGTCTCCTCGGTCACGCCCGCGCACTCCGACGCCACCCGGCGCCAGCGCTTCGGGTCCCTCCTGCGCTCGCGGGCGAGCACCCGCAGCACCTCGGCCATCTCCTCCGAGTCGGCCGTCCTCGGGTCGGGCACCTTGCCGGCCTCCTCGATCTCGACGCCCTTGTGGACGAGGAGGGTCGCGTCCCCCCCGTCGTCCACGATCTGGGTCGGGCCGCGCCCCCGGCCGAAGTCCAGGGCACGCTCGGTGAAGTTCCAGTACTCGGCCAGGCTCTCGCCCTTGAAGGCGAAGACCGGGACGCCGCGGGGGCGCGAGGGGGAGCCGCCCCGGCCCACCACCACCGCGGCGGCGGCGTGGTCCTGGGTCGAGAAGATGTTGCAGCTCGCCCAGCGGACCTCGGCGCCCAGGTCGACCAGCGTCTCGATCAGGACCGCCGTCTGGATGGTCATGTGCAGCGAGCCGGTGATGCGCTGGCCCCGCAGGGGCCTCTTGGCCGCGTGCTCGCGCCGGACCGCCATCAGCCCCGGCATCTCCTTCTCGGCCAGCTCGATCTCCCTCCGCCCCCACTCGGCCAGCGAGAGGTCCTTGACCTGGAACTCGAGCTTCGCCGCCGGCCGGCCCGCGGCGGCGGGGCGTGCGGCCCGGAGGCGCCGCTCGGCCTCCGGGGTCCTCTTCCTCTTCGCGGGTGTCGCCATGGCTCACCTCTCCTTCGTCCGCGCCGCTGCGGAGGCGTCCGGGCGGACGCCGCGGGCGAGGAACAGCTCGGGGTCGGAAGGCTTCCGCCGGCCGGCGATGGGGCCGTCGGCGGCGACGCCCCGGAACCCGGCCGCCGCGAGGCGCTCGCGCAGCCAGGACGGGTCGAGGCCGGGGCGGGTCTGGCCGAGACGCCGCCGGAGCGACTCGTCGGCGTGGGGGAAGGCATCGACGGCCACGAGGCGCCCGCCCGGCTTCAGGATCCGGAAGGCCTCGCCCAGCACGGCGTCCACGTCGGCCACGTAGGACAGCGAGAAGAGCAGGAGCGCCGCTTCGCAGGTCCGGTCCGGGAGGGGCACCGCCTCGAGGCTGGCCTGGCGCAGCTCCACGTTGCCGTGCCCGCGGGTGCGCCGGCGGGCCACCCGGAGCATGGCGGCCGAGCGGTCCACCCCGACGATCCGCGCCCCCGACGGCGCCAGCTCGAGCGCCAGGGCGCCGGTCCCGCACCCCAGATCGGCGACGGTCCACTCCGCGGGCACGAGCGCGCGCAGCACGGCGGGCACGAACCCGGTGCCGTAGACCTCCGCGCGCACGCGGTCCCACTCCGCGGCGGCCCCGGCGAAGAACGCCTCCGCCTCGTTCCGGCGGGCCCTCAGCCGCTCGAGGCGGACTCCGTCCTGCTCCATGGCCTGCCACCCGTCCGCCTCGGCGCGCGCCAGGCGCCACAGCCGCTGCGCGCCCGCGTCGATGCCGTCGGCGAGGCGGTAGAGGCTGGCCGTCCCCTCGCGCCGGTTGCGCAGCCAGCCCTGGTCGGACAGGGTCTTGAGGTGCCGGCTCACGGTGGACTGCGGCAGCTTCAGCACCTCGCACAGCTCGAGGACCGAGAGCTCCTCGCGCTCCAGCACGCGGAGGATCCGGAGCCGGGTCGGGTCGGCGAGCCCGTCCATCCAGCCGAGGAGGGCGTCGAGCCGGGGGGCGGCGGCGGCAGGGGAACGAGCCATCAGTCCATCCGGATGGACGGATATACGCCCGTCGCCGCCCCGGGTCAACCGGCGCCCCTGTCAGGGAGGCCGCTCCTTGCCGTCAGGACGCCCGCCGCACCCGCGGGCGGGCCGCCTCCCGGAGCGCCTCCTTCCGGTCGGTGCGCTCCCAGGTGAACTCCTTCTCGGTCCGGCCGAAGTGGCCGTAGGCGGAGGTCTTCTCGTAGATGGGCCGGAGCAGGTCGAGCCCCTCGATGATGTCGCGCGGGGTGAGGCGGAAGACGCTGCGGATGGCCTGCGCGATCCGCTCCTCCGCGACCGTGGCGGTCCCGAACGTCTCCACCATCACCGAGACCGGCTGCGCCACGCCGATGGCGTAGGCCACCTGCACCTCGCACCGGCGGGCCAGGCCGGCCGCCACCACGTTCTTGGCGATGTAGCGCCCCATGTAGGCGGCCGAGCGGTCCACCTTCGACGGGTCCTTGCCGCTGAAGGCGCCGCCGCCGTGCCGGCCCATGCCGCCGTAGGTGTCGACGATGATCTTCCGGCCGGTGACGCCGGTGTCGCCCATGGGCCCGCCGATCACGAAGCGGCCGGTGGGGTTGATGAAGATCTTGGTCCTGCGGTCGACGAGCCTCTTCGGCAGGGCCTTGCCGATGACCTGCTCGCGGACGGCGGCGTGGAGCCGCCTGTTCGAGACGTCGGGCGCGTGCTGGGTGGAGACCACCACCGCGTCGATGCGCGCCGGCTTCCCGCCCCGGTACTCGACGGTGACCTGGCTCTTGCCGTCCGGGCGGAGGAAGTCGAGCCCGCCGCGGCGGGCCCGGGCGAGCTGGCGCGTCACGGCGTGCGCGTACTGGATGGGCGCCGGCATGAGCTCGTCGGTCTCGTCGCAGGCGAAGCCGAACATCATGCCCTGGTCGCCGGCGCCTCCCACGTCCACGCCCTGGCCGATGTCGGGCGACTGCTGGTCCACCGCCACCAGGACGCCGCAGGTGTTCCCGTCGAAGCCCATGGCGCCGTCGACGTAGCCGATCCGCTTCACCACCCGGCGCGCCAGGCTCGGGTAGTCGATCCGGGCGGTGGTGGTGATCTCGCCCGCGATCATGACGTAGCCGGTCTTGAGCAGCGTCTCGCAGGCCACCCGCCCCCGCGGATCCTGCGAGAGCACCGCGTCGAGCACGGCGTCGGAGATCTGGTCCGCCATCTTGTCGGGATGGCCCTCGGTGACGGACTCCGAGGTGAAGAGGTAGTCGGAATGCGGCATGGTCGGCCCCGGGAGAGGGAACGCAAGGTACGCGCCGGGCGCGCGCCCTGTCAACATGGCGGAGGAACGTCCGGCGCGGCGGACCGCCGCGGCCGCGGCCTCCCCGGGGACGGGGGGACCCCCGGCGATCAGGCCGGCCCGACGCCCTCGCCGGCCTCGACCAGATCGGGAAAGCGCCTGGCCATCTCGATCCTCACCTCGCGCTCGATGTCGTCGGCGAAGGTCATGGCCAGGATCCGGTCGACCAGGGCCCGCGCCTCGGCCAGGGTGGCGGCGCGGACGATCCGCTTCACCAGCGGGATGGAGGTGCCGTTCATGGAGAGCTCGGACAGGCCCAGCCCGATCAGGACGAGCGCGTTCACCGGCTCGCCCGCCATCTCGCCGCACATCGAGACCGGGATTCCCTTCTCGCGCGCCGCGTCGCAGATCGTCTTCAGCATGCGGAGCACCGCCAGGTGCAGGGGCTTGTACAGGTAGGCCACGTCCTTGTTCAGCCGGTCGATCCCGATGGTGTACTGGATGAGGTCGTTCGTCCCGATGGAGAAGAAGTCGCACTCCTCGGCCAGCCGGTCCGCGATGAGCGCCGCGCTGGGCAGCTCGATCATGATGCCCACCGGGATCTCCCGGATCGGCACCGCCTCGCGGACCAGCTCCTCCCGGACGTCGGCGAGCATGCGGCGCGCGGCCTGCAGCTCCGCCACCCCGGAGATCATGGGGAACATGACCCTGAGGTTTCCGTGCACCGACGCGCGCAAGAGCGCGCGCAGCTGGGTGCGGAAGAGGTCCGGCTCCCGCAGGCAGTAGCGGATGGCCCTCAGGCCCAGGGCGGGGTTCTCGGCGGGGACCCGCATCCCGGCCGGCAGCTTGTCCCCTCCCAGGTCGAAGGTGCGGATGGTGACCGGCCGCGGGGCGAGCGCCTCCAGGATCTGCTTGTAGTTCTGGTAGTGCTCCTCCTCGGTGGGCAGGTCGGTCCGGCCCAGGTAGAGGAACTCGGTCCGGTAGAG
>DATIUR010000479.1:0-6444 GCA_035466675.1 Anaeromyxobacteraceae bacterium
TGTGATCCCGATTCGCGCACCGTCGTGTAGTCTGGCGCCATGCCCGTCTCGAAGAAGAAGAGGAAGGACGGAAGGGTGGTCCGGCGCAAGGCGCCGCCGGCGGCGCCGCCAGCGGCGGCGGAGGCGGCCGGGGGCCCGCAGGCTCCGGAAGCGAAGCCCCCCGCCTTCCGGCAGCAGCAGGGGAAGCCGACGAACCCGTTCGTGGCCCAGCAGCAGGCCCGGCGCGGATCGCAGCGCGGCCAGTAGCCGAGGTGGCGGGCTGGGTCGTCTACCTGCTCCGCTGCGCCGACGGCTCGCTCTACGCCGGCGCCACGAACGACCTCCCCCGCCGGCTCGCCCGCCACGCCTCCGGCCAGGGGTCGCGCTACACGCGCGCGCGCCTCCCGGTCCGCGTGGTGTTCCGCGAGCCCGCGCCGGACCGCGGCGCCGCCCTCCGGCGCGAGGCGGCGCTGAAGCGCCTCTCGCGCGCCGAGAAGCTGGCGCTCGTCTCCTCCGCGCTCAGGCGGCGGCCGCGGCGGGGCGCTGGCGCCGGTAGGCGAGCCAGCCCCAGACCACGAAGGCGGTCTCCACGGCGCCCACGATGATCATCCAGGTGACCACCGGGGAGTCGCCGAAGCCGTAGGAGTGCAGGCCCGCCGCCAGCACGTAGTTCACGCCCAGGTAGGTCATGAGGATGGTCTGGAACGCCACGATGCTGAGGGCGGCCACCCCGAACTCGCCCACGAGGCGCTCCACCTTGCCGTGCAGGATGGCCATGTAGGCGAGGAAGGCCACCAGCGACCAGACCTCCTTCGGATCCCACCCCCAGTAGCGGCCCCAGGACGAGGCCGCCCAGGCCGACCCGGTCAGGATCCCGGCGATGAGCAGGATCTCGCCCACCAGCACGAACCAGTAGAGGAGGTCGTACATCCTCTTCACGAGGTCCTGGCGGCGGGGCGCGAAGATGGTGAAGCCGATCTGCATGTGGGCGACGATCATCCCCAGCGCCAGCACCGCGTAGCTCACCATGATGATGGGCACGTGGATGCCGAGCCAGATCGTCCCCGAGAGCACCGGCGGCACGGGATGGACGAACCCGTCGATGGGGAGGAGGTCGGTGAGCGCCATGGTGAGCCCCGCCCCGGCGTTCGCGATCAGGACCACCAGCCGGTTCCGCAGGAAGGCCAAGGCCACCACCGCGAAGAGCCCGACGCCCCAGGCCAGGAGGAGGAGCGACTCGTACATGTTGGCGGCGGGGAACCGCTCGCCCACCGCCCAGCGGGTCCCGATCCCCCAGGTCATCACCGCGAAGCCGGCCACCAGGCCGGCCAGGGCGAGGCCGTCGAGCAGACGGCTCGTCCCGCCCCAGGCGAGGAGAGAGACCACCAGGGCGGCGAGGAGCACGAGCCAGGCGATCCGCGCCGGACGGGCCGCGTGGTAGAGGATCTCGCGGTCCACGGCCCGGGCCGAGGGCCAGCCCTCGGGGCGCGGGCCCTGGGCGAGCGCGATCAGGTCGGCCGCGCTGGCCGCCTGCGGCACGCCCCAGCGGGCGTTCGGGTTCCCCGGCTGCGGGACGGTGCGGATCGCCTCGCGGTTGAGGAAGGCCTGCATCGCGACCAGGCGCTCCTCCACCCGCTCCGCGTCCGAGACCACCCCGGTCCGCTTGCGGTCCTGCATCGCCTCCTGGCGCGCGCGGTCCATGAGCTGGAGCAGGGCCCGGTTGTTCACGAGCTGCACGAAGCTGGCGTGGCGGGTCCCCTCCGGCAGCCCGATGGCCGCGGCCAGGTCGGCGTCGAGCGCCACCACCGGCGTGTTGGCGGCCGCCATGGGCGTGAAGTGCCACTCCGCCACCGTGGCCACCGGGTCGGTGCCTCCGAAGGATCGCTGGCCGGTCACCTTCCAGACCGACTCGCGGGCGAGCGTGTCGAGCGGCATGGCCCGGCCGTCGTGCTGGACGGGGAGGCGCCGGAGCGCGTCCACCCAGGACTCCTCGGCGGCCGAGGCCGTCCCGGCCAGCAGGATGGCCAGGATGGCGGCGGCCGTCTTGCCCGGTCCGCCGAGGAGCTCCCGCTCCAGGGCCGCCCGCTTGCTCGACTGGCCGATGCGCGTCGCCAGGACGATGATCATCCCCACCACCAGGAGCACGTAGCCGGTGAAGGCGATGGGCTGGCCGGGGTCCCGCGAGACCGAGAAGATCGAGGCCTCCCGGCCCCCGGACTGCTGGTAGCTCGACTGGAAGAACGTGTACCCGCGGTAGGAGTAGGGGTTGTTCATCCAGACCGCCGCGGAGATGGGCGACCCGGCCTGCGGATCGACGATCTGGAAGCGGCTGCGGAACTGGGCGGGGCGCATCGTCCCGGGGTAGGTGTCGATCTCGAAGTCCTCGAGCTTGATCGAGAAGGGGAGCTTGTGGCGGGTCACCTGGCCGCTCCGCGACATCTGCTCGACCACGTCGTTCGACTCGCCCTCCCACATCCCCAGCTGCCCGTCGATCCCGACCTGCCAGGTCGTGACCGCGCCGACCAGGATGAGCAGGATCGAGCCGTGCGTGACCAGGTACCCGATCCGCTGGCTCCCCCAGGGATAGTGGACGACGACGGAGGCGAGGACGTTCAGGGCCAGGAGCGCCTCCAGCCCGAGGAACCACGGCGCGTAGTAGACCGCCGCCTGCGCCGCCTGGGCGCTCTGCCGCGACTCGAGGATCGTCCCCGCCGACAGGGCCAGGAGCAGCACCACCAGCAGGATCACGGCGAGCTTCAGGGACGCGAGCAGATCGAGGACCTTCTTCATCGACGCCTCCGGCGGAGCCCGGGAAAATTGGCGCCCATGCTTACCACCACGGCCTTCCCTGGGGAAGGCGAGAGGGAGGCCCCGCCACCCGGGGCCGGCGCGCGGCGGGCGGGTCCGGGACGGGGCCGCGCGCACCCGTGCCGCGGCGTCACGGCCGTGAACGGCGGAAACGGCGACACGGTAGGTGATGCAGCGCGCTCGCGCCGCGTGAATGCCGGCGCGCGGTCCCCCGTCCCCGGGACATGAAGGCCAGGCACGAACGAACCCGGAAGGCGCTGCTCCTCGAGAACGACCCCGTCGCGCGCGGCGCGCTCTCCGCGGCGCTCCGGGCCCGCGGCTTCGAGGTCGTCGCCGCGGGCGACGGAGAGGCCGGGGTGGCGCGGCTCCTCGACCTGCTTCTCGACCTCGACCTGCTCGTCTCGGCCGTGGACCTCCCCGGCCGCGACGGGGCCTCCCTGCTGCGCCTCGTCCGCGTCTCGGGCGGCGAGCGCGACCTTCGCGTGGTCCTGACCGGGCGCGACCTGCGGTCCTTCGATCGCGCGCGGCTCCTCGCGCTGGGCGCCGACGCCGTGGTGGACCTCCGCGACGGGGCCGAGCGCGCCGCCCGCTCCGCGGCCGCCCTGGCCCCGGCCGGCGAGGGCTCGCCGCGTCCCTCCGCCCGCGACCCGTGGCTGCCGGTGCCCCTCCCCGCCCCCCGGTTCCGCCCGCCGGCCGGTCCCGAGCTGGCCCTGGCCGGCCTGGCGTAGGGCCGGGTCTTCCCGCGGCTCACCGGCAGCCGGGCGTCTCCACCGAGTCGAAGCCGGCCAGCCGCGCGCCGCCGCGGGTCCTCGTGCCCAGCACGACCGTGGTGTCGCCGCAGCGGAGCCCGATGGCGGGCGTGGAGAAGTGCAGGAGCAGGTCGGGGTGGCCGTCCCCGTTCACGTCCTCCACCCGGCCGCCGTCGCGCGGCGCCGCCCCGGAGGGGACGAGCTGGATCGTGCCCGCGTCGATGGCCCGCACGTCGAGCGCGGCCGAGCCGAGGATGGCGAGAGGCACCACGCCCTGCGATCGCGGGTTGACGGCGTTCGGCTCCTCCCCGGGCTTCAGGTCGACGCGGATCGGCGTCGCGTCCACCGGGCCCACGGTGGGACCGGTCACGCCCTGGTCGATGAGCGGCCGGGCGAGCTTGGGGCACTCCCGCTCGATCCGCTCCGCCAGCTGCTCGGCCAGAAGCTCCGCATCGGCCGGGTCGTCCGCCGTGACGACCGGGAACGGGACGAAGCCCTTCGCGTGGTACTGGGTGAGGCCCGGCGGCCTCCTGCTCCGGAAGGCGAAGCCGCTTAGCGCGGCACCCGGCTTGATCTGAACGATGCTGGGAGGCACGGACGCATCCCCAGTCACGCGGCCCGGATGTGCCACTGCCACGGCCACCCACAGCACGCGGGACCTGATGTCTGCCATGTCGCCATACCATCCCGTAGGCGACGAGACCCGCGGGACCTGCCCCATGACATCGACGCCGAAGCCCTCCACTGCCTGGGTGCTCGAAGCGTCGTTCGCCACGGTGTAGGAGTACGCGTACATGCCGCTCGAAGCGTCGAAGACGACGCCGAACCGAACGGTCACGGAGACTTGGTCCGGGGATGGCGGACAATCCGTGCCAGCGCCGCCTTGCGAGGGTGCAAGAAGCGCCACGAGAGCCAGGGGCACGCAACTCAAGTGAAGTGTCACGTGGAATCCTCCTTCAGTGCATTTAGCGGAGGCGGAGGTGCCAGTGAGTGGCGGAGGGCTCTGATGGCCGGGCTGCTTCCTCGGGTGTATCGAATCCGGCGAAGTTCAGCACCCCCGCCAACGCCTTCTTCTGGTCCTCGGTCAGCCCCATGTCCACGTCTGCATCGTCGCCGAATCTGTGACTGACGTGGGGCTTCGTCCATTCACTCTTGAAGTCAAAGAGGCCGCCCCGCGGAAGCGAGATGGCGGTGATGACGAGGGTAGGTACAGGTGGCGACTGCGTTCCCGGCGGTGCCGTCGCCTCGAGCGCGGCGGCGAACCTGGTGGCCAGCCCTCTCAGGGCAACGCCCATTGCCGGTGTCCCGTAGCCGTTGTTGTCGCCGTGCATGTTGGAGCCGTGGAGGACGTTCAGCCCCTGACCTGCCACCCGTGCGAGCCCGTCGATACCCACCCGGATCGTCACCCTCGCCGGGTCGGTGGAGACGCGCACCCCGTCGATGACCGCGCCCCCGCGCACCTCGATCTCCGTCTCACCCGATGCCTCTGGCGCCAGGTACGCGATCCCCAGGATCCCCGAGGAGCCGGTACCGTCGGAGAGGGCCCCCGCCACCCCCGGACCCGTCGCCCCGGCGCTTCGGCCGTTGGCCGTCTCGATTCGTCCGGGCGGGCGATTCGTGTCGTGTCCGGTGTGGCCCCCGGAGCCCGTCTTCGCGCGCCACGAGAAGTCGAGGTCGCAATCCCGCGCGACCTCGCCGGATGGTTTCTCGCAGTGCACCCTGAGGTCGAGCCTCTGCTCGCCGACCCCATATGGTGAGAGGCTCGAACTCGTCACGCTCGGCAGCATGTCGAAGCTCGACGCCCCCAGTGGCGGTCCCGCCTCGTTGCGGCTCACCACCACCGTGAGCTTGGCCTGGGGAAGCTGCCACTTCGAGATCGAGCAGACGTAGCGGCCGTAGTCGTACCTGCACCCGGACCCGACCACCTCGTTCCGGTCGTTCAGGCTGGCCCAGGACAGGTCCTCGCCCAGGTCGTAGATCTGATCGTCCGGCGACCAGACCACGGTCTTCGTGTAGCAGTTGTACCCGTAGCAGATGGACAGGTTCGCGAGCACGTGACCCTGGTTGTTGATCTGGCGCGCGCGGCTGCGCATCGAGGTGGCGCCGGGAACCCACGGGAACGAGACGGTCGCACCGCTCCGGGCGCCGTAGCGGAAGGCGGTCGGCATGTTGCCCACCCACCCGGTCCCCGCGATCTCCCCCGCGTTGTCGATGCCGACGGGGCTCACCCCCGTGGTGAAGATCGGCCCGACGAGGAGGTCGAGGTCGGTGATGCTTCCGCCAGGACCCACGTAGACCGCGTGCTCCCGGATCCCATGGGTCTCGAATACGTATCTGGAGCCCCAGTAGTCGAAGGCCAGGCGGCAGTACCAGTCGGGATCGCGCGCCGAGGCCATCCCCACCGCTTCGCCCGCGTCGTTCACCGCGACGAGCGTGTTGCCCAGCGAGCCGATGATTTCCGGCTGGTCCTTGCAGCCGCGGCATGGGATCGAGGTTGCGTCCAGGACCGGGCCCATGGCCGGCTGGTCGTACCCTCCGAGAAGCGACCAGGAGGCCGCGTGGCTGACCGCACCCTGGCACGCTCCTGGAGTGTAGGTGTATGCATCGCCCACCGCCCGTCCGGCGGACCGCGAGACGGCGAGCCACTGCGAGGTCCGGGCGCCGGGAGCGTTCTGCGTGTGCACGGCCGGCGCTGCAAGCGAGGAGTCGAGCCATGCCGTCCCGAATTGGGTCACCCCGCTCTGGCCCGATGGAGGCGCCTCGATCGCGGTCCGCCCCACCACGATCCCGTTGTCGTCGAGCCCGAGGGGCTCGAAGTCCCCGACCTCGTAGAAGATGCCCCTTTGCGTCAGCCGCCTCGTGACGAGCTCGGGCTCCCAGCGCGCCAGCACCGGATACCAGCGGCTGC
>DATIUR010000480.1:0-6730 GCA_035466675.1 Anaeromyxobacteraceae bacterium
CTCCAGCTCGCGCCGGGCCCGCCCCCAGGCCGAGCGGGCCAGCTCGCCCTCCGCCCGCGCCCGGCGGTAGAGGGCGCCGAGCGCCTTCAAGTACTCGCGGGCGGTGCGGCCGCGGGGCGGCGGGGGCGGGCGGACCGCGCCCAGCCGGCGGCCGCGGGCCAGGACGAAGGCGGCGCCGGCCAGGAGCGCCTGGAGGACGAGCGGGGCGAGCGCCGTGCCCGCGGCCGGCAGGGACGCGCCGGCGTGCAGGTGGCGCTCGTCGAGCGCGATGGGCCCGCGCGCCGCGAGCCGCGCCCACAGGGAGAGGTTCCCCGCCTCGGCCAGGTGCCGGTTCTCGAGCGCGTCCGACCCGGCCAGGAGGACCACCTCGCCGCGCCCGACCGGGAAGGCGACGGCGGCCGTGAAGTCGCGGCCGCCGGCCGCGCGGACGGCGCCCGGCGCGTCGGACGCGACGTCGCCGCCGGAGGTGCGGAGCGCCAGGCCGTCGAAGAGCGGGTGCGGCGCGAGCGCGACGGCGGTCCGCGCGCCGAGGTCGCTCCCGGCCGAGGCGCGGACCGGGCCCAGCCGGCGCTCCAGCGCGGGCTGGGGCGAGGGGCCGACCGCCCACACCACCGTTCCGCCGGCGGCCGCGTGCGCAGCCACCTCCTCGGCGTGCTCCGGGGAGAGCGCTCCCCGCGGCGCAGCCAGCACCAGCACCGCGCCCGCCGCCGGCCGATCCTCCGGCCGGGAGAGCACCGGGGCGGGGCGGCCGGTGGCGGCGAGCCACGCGGCCGCCACGGCCAGGCCCCGCGGGCCGGCGTTGGCGGCGCTGGGCCAGGGCGACAGGTCGGCCTCCACCTGGCGCCGATGGGCCACGGCGGAGGCCGCCGCCACCAGGGCGAGCGCGGCGGCCGCGGCCGCGGCGAGGGCCACCCGTCCGGCGGTCATGCCGCCGCTCCCCGCGCCAGCTCGCCGATCCGGCGGGCGCGCGCGAGCGAGGAGACGGCCTCCTCGCGCTCCACCGGGCGCGCCCCGTACACGGTGCGGTCGAAGGTCCCGGCCAGGGCCGACACCTCGGCGGCCAGCGCCGCCTGGGCGGCCGGCCGGGCCAGCCAGCGCACCATCTCGGCGTTCGTCAGGGCCCGCCCGATGGGCAGCCGGCCCGCGGCCTCGAGCGCCGCGAGCGCGGCCAGGAAGGCGTGGCGCACCGCCCCGGGGCGGTCGTCGCGGGCGAGGGCCTCCTCCGCGCGCGACGCGCTGGCGTCAGGGGCCGAAAGGAGGCGCGCCGCGGCCTCCGGGATGGGCGCCCCCCGAATCCTCCGGGCCCGCCGCCGGAGGGTGGCCACGCCGAGCAGCGCGGCGGCCGCCGCCGCCATCAGGAAGACGCCTCGACCCAGGCTGGCGTACCGCTCCGCCTCGGTGCTGCCGAGCAGCTCGAGCACGGCCGCCCAGGCCGCGAGGAGCGCGCGGCGGAGGGCCGTCGGGTCGATGCGCGCGCGCCGGAACTCGGGCCGGGCCAGCACCGCCTCGAGGGCCGCCCGGTCCGCCGCGCTCGCCCCGGGCAGGCGCGGCGCGGCGGAGAGCGCGCAGTGGGCCTCCAGGGTCTGCCGGAAGGCAGCGCCCGCCCGGTCCGCCGCCGCGCCTCCCTCGTCCGCGGCCAGGGCGGCGTCGAGGGCCGCGCGCCGCACCGCCCCGGTCGGGCCTCCCGCCCCCCGCTCCTCGAGCGCACCCGCGATGGCGGGGGCGGAGCGGGCGAGCGAGGCCGGATCGCGCTCGGCGGCGGCCCGGGCCAGCGCCCCCGGGCACCCCGGCGCGGCGGCCAGCAGGAGGGGCAGGAGCAGCGCCGTCATCGCGGCGCCTCCGCCAGCTCGCGCGCCCACCGCTCCAGGTCGAGCCCCTCGATCCGGGCGCGCCGGTCGAAGTAGAAGACCGCCACCGCCACCAGGCTGAAGGGCTGGAGGGCGGCGCTGGCGGCGGCCTCGACGAGGCCGAGGAGGACCTCGAGCCAGAGCGGCAGGGCGCCCGGCAGGAGCGCCAGCGCCCCGCCGCCGGTGGCCTGCGCGGCCAGGGCCCGGGGAAGCCCGGCCAGGCCGTTCACCGCGAGCGCGAGCAGGAAGGTGGCGAGGAGGAGCAGCGACGCGCGCACGCCCGGGCGGTCGAGGAAGGCCGTGCCGGGGCGAGGCGCCATGAGCCGGCTCGAGCGCGCCAGGGCCCGGAACCCGCCCACGCCCTCCACGGCCGCCGCCACCGGCGCGAGGAGCGAGCGGAGGATCGCGACGAGGAGGAGGGCGAGCGCGCCCGCCGCGGCCAGGGCGAGGCCGGCCAGGCGCGGGGCGAGAGCGTCCGAGGGCCAGGCCAGGAGGAGCCCCGGGACGGCGCCGGCGGCGGGCGCCAGCGCCAGCAGGAGGGACTGGGCCAGCGCGGAGCCCGCGATGGCCCGGGCGCGCCGGCCGTGGCCCGGAGGCGGACCGGCGCCCAGCGACGGCGCCACCACGGCGGCCGCCACGCCGGTGGCGGCGAGCTGCAGGACCACCAGGACCGCCAGGACCCAGGCGGAGGTGGCGGCCAGCCGCCCGAGCGCCTCGGACGCGGCGGGCGGGTCGGAGAGGCTCGCGACCAGGTCGGTGAGGGAGGTGGCCTGGACGCGGGCGAGCGCGAGGGCGGGCGCCTGCACCACCAGCATGGCCAGGAAGAGCGGCCGGAAGTGGCGGACCGTGAGCGCCACCGCCCGGTCGATCACGTCGGCGACGGAGAGCGGACGGATGGAGAGGTCGCGGGGAGCCATGCCTCGCCGGCGAGCTTACCCGACCGCGCGCGGCGGCGCCGTTTGACGGCCGCCGGGGCCGCTGCTAGATCGCCTTCGATGCAGGTCAGGATCAACGGAGAGCAGCGGGAGATCCCGGACGGGCTCACCGTGGCCACGCTCCTCGGGCACCTGGGCGTCAAGGCGCAGCGCGTGGCCGTCGAGGTGAACGAGTCGGTGGTCACCCGGGACAAGCACGGCTCGCACCGGCTGGCGGCCGGGGACTCGATCGAGATCGTGGCGTTCGTCGGGGGAGGGTAGCGACGTGGCGGACACCTGGAGCGTCGGGAAGCACACCTTCACGAGCCGCCTCCTGGTCGGCACCGGCAAGTACCGCGACTTCCCCACCATGAAGCAGGCCCTGGTCGCCTCCGGCGCCGAGGTGGTGACGGTGGCGGTGCGGCGGCTCGACCTCGGGAAGAAGGGCGAGGCTTCCCTGCTCGAGTGGATCCCCAAGCAGATGACGCTGCTGCCCAACACGGCGGCCTGCTTCGACGCCGAGGAGGCCATCCGGACGGCGCGGCTCGGCCGCGAGCTGGGCATGGGCGACCTCGTCAAGCTCGAGGTGATCGGGGACCGGCGCACCCTCTTTCCCGACGTGGAGGGGCTCGTGGCGGCGGCGAAGGTGCTCGTGAAGGAGGGCTTCGTGGTCCTCCCCTACACGAACGACGATCCGGTCACGGCCCGGAAGCTGGAGGACGCCGGCTGCGCGGCCATCATGCCCCTCGGCGCTCCCATCGGGAGCGGGCTCGGGATCCGCAACCCGTACAACCTGCGGATCATCCTGGAGAGCGCCAGGGTCCCGGTGCTGGTGGACGCGGGGGTGGGCACCGCCAGCGACGCCGCCGTGGCCATGGAGCTCGGCGCGGTGGCGGTGCTCATGAACACCGCCATCGCCGAGGCGCGGGAGCCGGTCCTGATGGCGGAGGCGATGCGCGAGGCGGTGGCCGCCGGGCGAAAGGCCTTCCTGGCCGGGCGGATCCCCATGAAGCTGCACGCCTCGGCCTCGAGCCCCATGGCCGGCCTGCTCGGGTCCTGAGGGGCGGCCGGCGGGTCGGAGCAGCCGGCGCGTCCGGGCCGGGCGGCCCGCGGAGGGCCGCAGCGGGCCGCTACCCGGCCGGCGTGATCGTCTCGAGCGCGTCCGCCTGGAACCGGAAGACGCGGGAGGGCTTCCCCCAGTTGCCCGCGGCGAAGCCCTGGCAGATCCGGTCGTAGGCGACCGGGTGCTGGTGCGGCTGGAACTCCTCCACCGTGCCGCGCAGCAACCAGCCCGAGTAGTGGTCGAGGTCGAGGACGAGCCGCGACTCCTGGCGGTTCGACTTCAGGTTCATGTACGTCTTCAGGGCGAGGCCGTCGCCGTGGTACAGGACCGGCCGCCCGTCCACCACCTCGTGGTGGAAGATGAAGCGGGGGGAGAGGTTGGCGGTCTCGCCCACCCCGACCAGCGCGTAGCGGACCCCGCCGATCGTCTCCTCCAGCTCGTCGAACGGGACGTGCTCGAAGAACTTGAGCGTGTAGGGGCTGTGGTGGACCGTGAAGATCTGGGCGCCCTTCACCCGGACCTCGTCGCCGCGGACCTCGAGGAGATCCGACTCCGGGCCGCCGGCGGCCAGGGCCCTGGTCTTCACCTGGTAGCCCTGGTACTGCTCGACCCGCGTGATGTGGACGGTGACGCACTCGCCGCGCCGAGGCGACCGGGCGATGGGGCCTCGCAGCGAGACGTGAAGCTCCCGGCCCGCCCCGGTGGGCTCCAGCGCCAGGATCCGGTTCACCGAGACCGCGTTGAAGCTGCCGGCGAGGCTGGTGGTGCCCATGAAGCTCAGCACCTTGTCGAACTTGACCGTGGGGAAATGGCTCGCCTGCTTCGGCTTCTGATCCTCGAGGAACCGGAAGAACGTTTCGACGTCGCTCGACACGGGATGACCCCCTGTGGAGAATCGGCACGTTACCGATGAGCGTCCCGCTTGTCCATCTGATCACCGACCGCCGCCTGGTGCCGTCGCTGTCCGAGGCGGTGGCGTCGGCGCTGGCCGGCGCCCCTCCCGGCGCGGTCGCCGTGCACCTGCGCGAGAAGGACCTGGAGGGTCGTGCGCTGCTCGCCCTGGCGAGGGCCCTCCGGGAGCTCTGCGCCCGGGCGGGGCAGCGGCTGCTCGTCAACGACCGGATCGACGTGGCGCTCGCGTCCGGCGCCGACGGCGTCCACCTGCCCGGGGCGGGGGTGCCGCCCGCGGACGCCCGCGCGCTCCTGGGGCCGGCGGCGCTGCTCGGGGTCTCCTGCCACTCCGCCGGGGACGTGCTCTGCGCCCTGGCCGGCGGCGCGAGCTACGCCACCTTCGGCCCGATCCACGACACGCCGTCGAAGCGCGGCCTGGGAAGACCCGTCGGGGTCGAGGCGCTGCGCGCCGCGGCGGCGCTCGGGCTGCCGCTCGTGGCGCTGGGCGGGATGACGCCGGAGCGGGCCCGGGAGGCCTTCGCGGCCGGCGCCCGCGGCGTGGCGGCGATCCGCGCCTGGCTCGAGGCGCCCGATCCCGGGTCCGCCGTGGCCGCGCTCCTGGCGGCCGCCCGGCCTTGACCGGTTCCGGTGCGGCCCGTAACGTAGGGCGCCGATGGATCCCGCCAGCGGGGGCGCGCCGCGGGCGCGCGGGCTCCTCCGGAACGTCGCCATCTTCGCGGACCTCGACGCCTCCGCCACCGCGGCGCTGGAGCGCCTGTGCGACGTGCGGGAGTACCCGGCCGACGCGGTGATCGTGACGCAGGAGGAGCCCGGCGACGCCCTCTTCGTGCTCGCCCGGGGCCGCGTCAAGGTGGCGCTCTACGGCCACTCGGGCCGGGAGGTGATCCTCTCCATCTTCAAGAAGCCGGGGGACTTCTTCGGGGAGATGAGCCTCCTCGACGACGAGCCGCGATCGGCCACGGTGATCGCCCTCGAGCCGTCGACGCTGCTCGCCCTCTCGCGCCGGGAGTTCCAGGCGCACCTCGCCGCGAACCCCCGGACGGCCCAGCGCGTGCTGCGGGAGCTGTCGAGGCGCCTGCGGCGGGCGGACGAGGTGATCGGGAACCTGGCCCTGCTCGACGTGTACGGCCGGCTGGCCGGCAAGCTTCGCGAGATCGCGCTCGGCGAGGGGGAGGAGACCGAGGAGGGCCTGCTCGTCCGGCAGCGGCCCACCCAGTCGGAGATCGCGGCCATGATCGGGACCAGCCGGGAGACGGTCTCGCGAGCGCTCTCGGAGTTCGTGCGGCGCGGGTTCGTGGTGGTGACCGGGAAGAGGCTGCTCGTGCGCCGGGCGTTCCTGGTCGAGCGCGAGTAGCGCGGCCTACCGCGGGCGCAGTACCACGAGGTACTGGTAGGGGAGGAAGGTCTCCTCCCGCTCCACGGCCAGCCCGGCCCGGTCCGCCGCGGCCAGGAAGTCCTCGCGCGACACCTTGTGGTCCGGTGGCGGGCCCAGCGGCAGATCCCCCTGATGGAAGTCCACGTTCACGATCCGTCCGCCTGGGCGGAGCCGTCCGGCCAGCGACCGGAGGGTGGCCGGGCCGTCGGCGAAGTGGTGGAAGGTGTTCACCACCAGCACGACGTCGCAGGGCTCGGGCGGCAGCGCGCCTCCGTCCGGGGAGAGGAGCGGGCGGACGTTCCGGACGCCGGCCTCCCGGGCCCGCTCCTCGACGAGCGCGATCATGCGCGGGTCCACGTCGATGGCGTGGACACGGCCGGCCGGGCCGACCACCCTGGCCATCCGGATGGCGAAGTGGCCCGGTCCCACGCCCACGTCGCAGGCGACGTCGCCGGGCCGGAGGCCGCGCGCCGCCACCACCGGGTCGGGCTTCTGCCAGGTGGCGCGCTCCGGGTCGTCGAGCTTGGCGAGGTACGCCTCGAAGTCCTCCGGGTTCCCGTGCCGGTCCCGCCCCGGCCCGCCTCCGTGCCCGTGGCCGTGCCCGTGGCCGTGCCCGTGA
>DATIUR010000481.1:0-20013 GCA_035466675.1 Anaeromyxobacteraceae bacterium
GCTCGCCAGCGCCGAGATCCGCGCCATCGCGGCCTCGGCGGCCGCGGCCACGTCGCGGCCGGAGGTCCCCGCTCCACCCCCGGCGGCCGCCGCCCCGGCGCGCGGCGCGACCCGGGCCGTGCTGGCGGCCGGGGCCATCGCCCTCGCCCTCGGCCTGGCCGCCGGGTGGGCGGTGGGGAAGTACGCCTTCCCTCCCCCGGCGAGCGCGCGCGCGAGGTAGCGCCCCGGCTCGGCGGCGCCTAGCTGCCGGTGAAGCGCGGGGGCCGGCGCTCCTGGAAGGCCGCCCGCCCCTCCTTCAGGTCGGCGCTCTCGAACGCGCGCCGGCGCAGGCCCGCGATCTCCACGCGCTCCTCCGCGGAGAGACCCCGCTCGTGCGCCGACTCGAGCAGGCGCAGGATCCGCTTCATGCCCTGCACCGCCAGCGGGGCGTTCGCGGCGATCTCCCCGGCCAGCTCCTGCGCCGCGGCCTCGGCGCCCGCCGCCGGGACGAGCCGGTTCACGAGCCCCCAGGCGAGCGCGGTCCCGGCGTCCACCGGGCGCCCGGTGAAGAAGAGCTCCCGGGTGCGGGCCGCGCCGACCAGGTCGAGGAAGCGCCGCATCCCGCCCTCCGGGTAGACCACCCCCAGCTTCGAAGGCGTCATGCCCACCTGGATCCCCTCGCGCGCCACGCGCAGGTCGCAGGTCACCGCCAGCTCGAAGCCGCCCCCGAAGGCCGAGCCGTTCAGGAAGGCCACGGTCGGGCAGGGCAGCGCGGCCAGGACGTCGGCGGTCCGCTCCACCGCCTCGTCCGGCCGCTCGCCCCGGCGGGAGCTGAGCGCGATCTCGGCGAGGTCGAACCCGGAGGAGAAGGCCTCCTCGCCCGCGCCGCGCAGGAGGAGGCAGCGGACCCGATCGCGCGCCGCCGCCTCGAAGGCCTCCTCGAGCTCCTCCAGGGCGCGGAAGTCGAGCGCGTTCCGCTTGGCGCGGTTCTCCACCGTGACCACGCGCACCAGGCCGCGGTCCTCGGCGCGGACGCGCGGCTCGGTCATTCGATCACCAGGAGGACGTCCCCCTCCGACACGGCCTGCCCCTCGGCGCAGCGGACCTCCTTCACCCGGCCGGCCCCGGTGGCCTCGATGGGCATCTCCATCTTCATGGACTCGAGGACGATCACGACGTCGCCCGGCTGGACGGCGTCGCCCGACCGCTTCTCGATCCTGACGACCGTCCCGGTGATGTGGGCTGCGACCTTCTCCATGCTCCCTCCGCCCCGGCGATCCCGGGCAATCGGTGGGGGGCAGGCTACCGCCCTGAGCGGGGGTGCGGCAACGGGCGCAGCCCGGCCTCCCTACCGAATCCCGGCCCCGCCGCCTGGCTCTCCCGGATCGGCGCATGTCCACGTCCTTCGACCTTCCGGGGCTGTTCGGCGCCGGCCTGCTCACCTTCCTGTCGCCCTGCGTCCTCCCCCTCGCGCCGGTGTACCTGGGCCTGCTGGCGGGGGCGAGCGTGGACGAGGTGCGCGGGGGCGGGCGGCCGGGGAGGCTCCTCGCCTCTGCCGGCGCCTTCGCCATCGGCCTGGGAGCCGTCTTCGTCGCCCTCGGCCTCGCGGCCACCGCGGCCGGCCGCGCCCTGGCCGAGCACCGGGAGATCCTGCTCCGGGTGGGCGGCGTGGCGGTGATCCTGTTCGGGCTCAAGCTCCTGGGCGTCGTGCGGGTCCCGCTCCTCGATCGCGAGTCCCGCCCGCTGCTCCAGCGCCTGCGCCTGGGCGGCTCGCTCCCCTCCGCCTTCCTGTTCGGCGCCGCCGTCGGGCTGGGCTGGACGCCCTGCATCGGGCCGGTGCTCGGGGCGGTGCTCACCTTCACGGCGAGCGCCGCGGCGAGCCCGGCGCGCGGCGCGCTCTACCTCGGCACCTACGCGGCCGGCCTGGGGACGCCGCTCCTCGGCCTCGCGGCGGTGGCTCCCCGGGTGCTGCCGCTCCTCGACCGGGCCCGGCGGCACCTGCGCAAGATGGAGGTGGCGACCGGGCTCCTGCTGCTCGCGACCGGCGCCCTCCTCTTCGCCGACCGGCTCTCCCTGCTCGTCCCCGCGTCCGCGCCCCCGGCGGCCGCCTCGGCGGAGGCCTGCCCCACCGGGCCCGCCGCCTGCACCCTGCCCGCCCCGGCGAGGGCGCCGGGCGTGCCGGAGCCCGCGCCGGACCTGGGCCGGATCCTGGCCGGGGCCGACCCCGCTCCGCGGGTGGTCGAGATCGTCTCGCGCGCCTGCCCGGTCTGCCGGCGCATGGAGCCGGTCGTGGCCGAGGCGAGGCGCCGCTGCGCCGGCAAGTCGCTGGCCGTGGATCGCCGGTACGTGGAGGAGCCTTCGGGCGCGGAGCTGGCGCGGCGCCACGCCGTGATCGGCGTCCCCACCTTCCTGCTCCTCGACCGGGAGGGGCGCGAGGTCTCGCGGCTCGTGGGCGAGCAGCCGCTGGCCGTGCTCGAGGGCGCCATGCGCGACCTCTCCGGCGGCCGCTGCGGGACCTGATCGCCCCCGGGGACGTCACGCGGTCGTGCGGGGACGGATCTCCGCCAGGCCGGCGGCGATGCGGGCGCGCGCCTCGTCGCGGAGCCGGGGCGCCTCGCCCGGGGCGCGCCCGCCCGCCGCGATGGGCTCCAGGATCCGCGCGACGGCGCGGCACGGCCGCACCCACGGCCCACCCTTCGGCATGCCCGCCCCCGTCCCGGACACGGCCACCGGCAGGACGGGGACGCCCGCCTCCAGGGCCAGGCGGAAGGCCCCGGTCTTGAAGGGGAGCAGGTCGCCGGTGGTGCTGCGCGTCCCCTCCGGGAAGAGCATGACGCTCACCCCGCGGTCGAGGTAGGCCCGCGCCCGCGCCAGCGCCTCGCCCCCGCTCTCGGGGTCGCCGCGCCGGACCGGGATGTCGCCGGAGAGGCGGAGCATCCAGCCCGCCCAGGGCACGGCGAAGAGCGACGCCTTGGCGACCCACTTCATCTCCCGCGGGAGCCGGGAGAGGAGGAGGATGTCGAGGATCGACTGGTGGTTCGCCACCACCACGAAGGGGCCGCCCGCCGGCCAGCGCCCCTCCACCCGGAGCCTCCAGGGCGGGAAGGCGAGGGACAGCGCCACGCCCACGAAGCGGAGGAACCGACCCGGCACCACCCGGCCCGGGTCGAAGGGGCGCGTCACCGCGAAGAGGAGGGCCTGGAGCGGCAGCGCGGCGAGGAGGATCAGCAGCGCGAGCGGATAGCCCACGGCGGCGACGATCACGTGCACCGGCGCATCCTCTCGGCCCCCGGTCACCGCCGGGTCACGGCGGCGCGCGCGGCGGGGTCGGGCGGTCGTTCGAGGTGGTGGCGCGTGCGGGACTGGAAGAAGGCGGCCGCGGAGAGCACCCGAACGTCCTCGAAGGCCGGTCCCACGATCTGGAGCGACACCGGGAGCCGGTCCACGAATCCCATGGGCAGCGCCGAGGCGGGCAGGCCGGCCAGGTTGCCGGCGGCGCCGAGCGGATCGGGCGAGGAGAACAGGGCGTCGAAGCTCTCCTCCACCCGGGGCGGGGCGAAGGGCAGGTTCGGCGCGAGCACGAGGTCGTGGCGCTCGAAGAACCGGGCCAGGCCCCGCTGGACCTCGCCCCGCAGGCGCATGGCCCGCACGTAGTCGGAGGCGAGGGCGCGCGGCAGGTAGTCCTCGGGGCGCTTGCCGGCGTGCGAGCGGTCGGAGAGCTCGCGCGTCCGCCCGGAGCGGATGAGCTCCTCGAAGGCGCTGGCGGCCTCGGCCTCGATGAAGAGGTTGGCCAGCGGCTCGTAGGGCAGGTCGGGGAGCGACGCCTCCTCGAGCTGCGCGCCCCCGCCGCGGAAGACCTCGCAGGCGGCGGCGAAGGCCTCGCGCGCGCCGGGATCCACCGGCGGCCGCGCCGGGAACCCCAGCACCGCCATCCGCAGGCCGGGCGGGATCTCGGGCCGGACCCGCTCGAGCCCCTCCGGCGGCGCCGACGACGACGGATCGCCGGGGTCGCGCCCGGCGACGGCGGAGAGGACCGCCGCGCAGTCGCGGGCGCTCCGGGCCATGGGGCCGAGCTTGTCCATCGACCAGGAGAGCGCCATGGCCCCCCGGCGCGGCACGATCCCGTAGGTGGGTCGGTGCCCGGTCACGCCGCAGAACGCGGCCGGGCAGGTGATGGAGCCCCAGGTCTCGGAGCCGATCGCGAACGCGACCAGGCCGGCCGCCACCGCCGCTCCCGATCCCGAGGACGAGCCGCCGGCCCATCGCGCCGGATCCCAGGGCGTGCGGCAGCCGCCGTTCAGGGCCGCCTCGCCGGTGTGGTAGCCGAGCCCGCCGGCCAGCTCGACCATGGAGAGCTTGCCGAGCAGGACCGCCCCCGCCTCCCGCAGGCGCACCGCCACCGCCGCGTCGCGATCGGGGATCCGGCCGGCGTAGGGACGGGCACCGAAGGTGGTGGGGATCCCCGAGGTGTCGAGCAGGTCCTTGAGGCCGTAGGGGACGCCGTGCAGCGGTCCGCGCCAGCGGCCCCGGGCCAGCTCCGCCTCGGCGGCGCGCGCCTCCGAGAGGGCGCGCTCGCGGGTCACGGTCACGAACGCGTTCAGCGCCGGCGCCACGCGGTCGATCCGGGCGAGGTGGGCCTCGGCCAGCTCGACCGGCGAGATCTCCCGGGCGCGCAGGAGCCCCGACAGCTCGCCCACCGGTGCGAAGACGAGATCGTCCGGCGCCACGCTCATCGTCCCCTGGGCCCGAGCGCCCGGAAGACGAGCGCGGGCTCGGCGCCGGGAGGCAGCGGGTGCTCCCGGACGGCGCGCAGCGCCTCGGCCGGGTCCTGGGGAGACGCGGCCTCTCCGGGATCGGCGCCCGCGGGCCGGCCCGCCGGCCGCGCGGACGCGCAGGCCGCCGCAGCGGGCGCCAGGAGCAGGAGGCGGAGCAGATCGCGCCGCGCGGCCTGCGCCGGCGCGTCGGGGACGAGGTCGCGCATGCCCGCTCATACCACGCCCCCTCGAGCGGCCAGGCGCCCCCTGCGGCAAAAGAGCGCACCCGCGCGGCACCGCCCCGGTGCCCGCCCCGGGGCGTCTCTGTTAACATCGTCAACCGTTCACGTCTCGTCGCTGGCGCGGTCCGCCGCAGGCGCGGCGGGCGGCGAGGAACCTGCCCGATGCCCATGGAAGGTCAGGTGATTCCCTTCCCGTTCCTCGGCCTGGGGACCGAGGAGAAGCTCCGCGACGTGGCGGATCACCTCCCCGACGGGCTCTTCACCATCGACCCGCAGGGGATCGTCACCTACTGGAACCGTGCGGCGGAACGGATCACCGGCTGGTCCCGGGAGGAGGCGGTCGGCCAGCGCTGCTCGATCCTGGCCGGCGACGCGATCCAGGGCTGCGCCTGCGGGGTAGGCCCCATCAAGTGCGGCCTGGCCGAGCGCGGGCGAAGCTCGAAGCGCTGCACCATCCTGACCCGGGACGGCCGGCTGCTCACCATCGTGAAGAGCGCCGTGCCCCTGTGCGCCCCCGACGGCCGGCCGGTCGGCGCGCTGGAGAGCTTCACCGACGTCGGCGAGGCGGTGGTGGTGGACCGCTCCGGGCCACCCGCGGGCGACGAACGCCCGGACGGCGACTTCCGCGGGTTGGTGGGCCGCCATCCCTCGATGACCGAGCTCTACCGGCTGATCGAGCTGGTGGCCCGCTCCGACTCCACGGTGATGATCCTGGGCGAGAGCGGGTCGGGCAAGGAGATGGTGGCGGAGGCCATCCACGGCCTCTCCGCCCGCGCCTCGGGCCCGTTCGTGCGCGTCTCCTGCTCGGCGCTCGGCGAGAGCGCGCTCGAGAGCGAGCTCTTCGGCCACGTGAGGGGCGCCTTCCCCGGAGCGCTCCAGGACCGCCGCGGACGCTTCCAGGAGGCGCACGGCGGGACGCTCCTGCTCGACGAGATCGGCGACGTCTCGCCGCCCGTCCAGGGGAAGCTCCTGCAGGTCATCGAGCAGCGGAGGGTCGAGCGGGCGGGCGACCCGCAGCCCGTCCCGGTGGACGTCCGCCTGCTCTGCGCCACGCACCGCGACCTGAAGCAGCTCGTGGCGGAGGGCCGCTTCCGGGCCGATCTCTACTTCCGGCTGAACGTCTTCCCGCTGCGGGTCCCCCCCCTGCGCGAGCACGTGGCCGACGTGGCGCCGCTGGCGGCGCGGTTCCTGGCGCGCCTGCGCGCCCCCGGGGCGCCGGCCGCGCCGCACCTCTCGGCCGACGCGCTGGCTGCGCTCGGGGCCCATCCCTGGCCCGGCAACGTGCGCGAGCTCCAGAACGTGCTCGAGTACGCGGCGCTCCAGGCGGGGCGGGGCGAGATCGGCCTCTCCCACCTTCCCCCCGACCTCCGGGCGGCGGTCCGCGAGCCCGGCGGCGCGCCGCCGGGCGGCGCCGGGCCCCGCGCCGTCGGCCTGGAGGCGGAGCGCCGGGAGCTGGTCGAGGCGCTGGAGCGGACGCGCTGGAACCGCACCCGCGCCGCGGCGGAGCTGGGCGTGTCCCGGGTGACCCTCTGGAAGCGCATGAGGCGCCACGGCCTCCTCGACCGATCCGGCGCCCGATGAGGGAGCGAGCCGGGCCCGGCCCGCCTAGAGCGCCGCCCGCGGGCCCGGGGGAGATCGCCCGCTTGAGCGGAGCGCTCCGCTGACCGACAATCGGGCCGTGCCCGGGCCGCCCGACGTCGAGGACCACGTGCAGGCGATATCGGCCCGGGCCGGCGCGGCGCCCCATCGAGGAGGGACCGGATGAGCGAGCAGGACGTCGTCGCGGCCCTCCGCCAGAAGGCGCGCACCCTCTACGAGGGCAGGGAGGTGCCGCACCGCAGCAGCGGCGTCGCCCTCGCCGAGGCCTTCGATCGGGACCACCGTCCCTACCAGGGGCTGCGGCGGGGCGGCGTCACCGGCGACGGAGAGTGCGGGGCGGTGGTGGCGGGCCGCCTCCTGCTCGGCGAGATGTTCGGCTACCCCGATCCGACCGCGCCCGTCTCGCTCGCGCTGCGCGAGGCGATGAACCTCTACCGCGCCGCCATCGCCTCGCGGCTGCAGACCGGCGGCGCCCGGTCCCTCGTGTGCAACGAGATCGTGCACCGCTTCCCGGTCTACCACTCCGACGAGCGGGTGGCCTTCTGCACCGACCTCGTCGGGACGGTGGCCGAGATCGTCGCCGACATCGCGGTCCAGCTGGGCGCCACGCTCGAGCCCACTCCCATCCGCCGCGACCCGTAGCGGGCGCCTCGTCCGCGATGCCGCAGGGCGTCAACCCGGCGCACCGCCGACCTTCCGGTGCCTTGACAGGGCGCGGCCCGTGATGTTGTGTGCCGTCCTCCCGCACGGAGGACGCCCCCCCATGAGCACCGAGTCCACGCCCCACGAGAACCTGCAGTCCGCCCCGAAGAAGAAGATCCGCCGCGAGGACGCGCTCGCGTACCACGCCAGCGGGCGCAAGGGGAAGATCGAGGTCGTCCCCACCAAGCCCACCGCCACGGCGCGCGACCTCTCGCTCGCCTACAGCCCGGGCGTCGCCGAGCCGTGCCTCGAGATCGAGAAGGACCCCGATCTCTCCTACCTCTACACGGCCCGGGGCAACCTGGTGGCGGTCATCTCCAACGGCACGGCGGTGCTCGGCCTCGGCGACATCGGGGCGGTGGCGGGCAAGCCGGTGATGGAGGGCAAGGGCGTGCTCTTCAAGCGGTTCGCCGACATCGACGTGTTCGACATCGAGGTGGAGGCGAAGGAGATCGATCACTTCTGCTCGGTGGTGAAGGCGCTCGAGCCCACCTTCGGGGGCGTCAACCTCGAGGACATCAAGGCGCCGGAGTGCTTCGTCATCGAGGAGCGGCTCAAGAAGGAGATGCAGATCCCGGTCTTCCACGACGACCAGCACGGGACGGCCATCATCTCCGGCGCGGCGCTGCTCAACGCGCTCGAGCTGGCCGGCAAGGAGATCGGCCAGGTCAAGGTGGTGGTCTCCGGCGCCGGCGCCTCCGCCATCGCCTGCACGAAGTTCTACATCTCGCTGGGAGTGAAGCGCGAGAACGTGATCATGGTGGACACCAAGGGCGTCATCTTCAAGGGGCGCACCGAGGGCATGAACCCGTGGAAGGGCGAGTTCGCCGTCGAGACCAAGGCGCGCACGCTGGCCGAGGCCATGGCCGGAGCCGACGTGCTGCTGGGATGCTCGGTGAAGGGGATGGTGGACCAGGCCATGGTCCGGTCCATGGCCAAGAACCCCGTCGTCTTCGCCCTGGCCAACCCCGACCCGGAGATCAGCTACCCGGAGGCGAAGGAGGCCCGCGAGGACGTGATCATGGCCACCGGGCGCTCGGACTACCCGAACCAGGTGAACAACGTCCTGGGCTTCCCCTACATCTTCCGCGGCGCCCTCGACGTGCGCGCCAAGGCCATCACCGAGGAGATGAAGATGGCGGCCGCCCGGGCCCTGGCGCAGCTCGCCAAGGAGGACGTGCCCGACTCCGTCTCCCGCGCCTACGGCGGAGAGCGCTTCCACTTCGGCCGCGAGTACATCATCCCGAAGCCCCTCGACCCGCGCGTGCTGCTCTGGGTCGCGCCGGCGGTGGCCAAGGCGGCCATGGACGGGGGCGTGGCCCGGCAGACCCTGGACATGACCGAGTACCGCGACCGGCTCCGCAAGATGCAGAGCCGGGCGCACCAGGTGATGGGGTCGATCTTCGCGAAGGCCCGCAAGAAGCTGGCCCGGATCGTCTTCCCCGAGGGGAACCACCGCAAGATCCAGCAGGCGGCGGAGATCCTCCGGGAGGAGGGGCTCTGCGAGCCCATCCTGCTCGGGCCGGTGGAGGAGATCCGCCGCTCCATCGCGGAGCAGCGCCTGGACGAGCTGGAGGGCGTCACCGTCATCGACCCCATGACCAGCCCGGACTTCGAGCGGTACGCCGCGCGCTTCTGGGAGATCCGGCGCCGCCGGGGCGTCACCCTGGAGGAGGCGCGGCGCCGCATGCGCACGCGCAGCTACTTCGCCCCCATCATGCTCGACCAGGGCGCCGCGGACGGCCTGGTCACCGGCCTCACCACCGGGTACGCCCAGGCGGTCCGCCCGGCGCTGGAGGTGGTGAAGACCCGGCCGGGGGCGAGCGCCGCCGGCGTCTACATCGTGGTCACCAAGAACGACTTCAAGTTCTTCGCCGACTGCACCGTCAACATCGACCCGAGCGCCGAGGACCTGGCCGAGATCGCGGTCGCCACCGCCGACCTGGCCCGGTACTTCGACGTGGTCCCCCGCGTGGCCATGCTCTCCTACTCCACCTTCGGCAGCGCCGCCGGCCCCTCCGCCCGGAAGGTGGCCGCCGCCACCGAGCTGGTGCGCCGGCGCAAGCCGGACCTGGAGGTGGACGGCGAGATCCAGGTGTACCTGGCCACCCTCGAGGAGGTCCGCAGGCCCGAGTTCCCGTTCTCCACCCTCAAGGAGAACGCGAACGTCTTCGTCTTCCCCAACCTCGACGCCGCCAACATCGCCTACCAGATGCTCGAGAACGTGGGCGGGGCGGAGGTCATCGGGCCGGTCCTGCTCGGCATGCAGAGGCCGGTGAACGTGCTGCAGATGGGCACGTCGGTGCAGTCGATCGTGAACCTCGCCGCCATCACCGCGCTGCGCGCGCAGGGCGACGAGTTCCTGTTCTAGACCGTCAGGCGAGCTTCGACAGGGCGCGCTCGAGCCGCTCGCGGACCTGCCCGGCCACCTCCCGGAGCCGCGGGTCCTGCGCGGCGATGGTCTGCATGGGATCGACCGCGGCGACCACGGTGCGGCCGTCGTCGCCCTCCCAGACGGCCACGTTGCAGGGGAGGAGCACGCCGATGCCGACCTCGGTCGAGAGGGCCTGGTGCGCGAACTTGGGGTTGCAGGCGCCCAGGATCTGGTAGCGCCGGAAGTCCACGCCGATCTTCTCCTTCAGCGTCTGCTTCACGTCGATCCGGGTGAGCACCCCGAACCCCTCCTCCTTGAGGAGCTCGGGGATCCGGGCGAGCGCCTCGTCGTAGCTCGCCTTCACGGTCCTCTTCATGCCGACGTCGGCCACGTTCCACCTCCAGCCGGCGAGGCCGGCACGCCGTGAGAGCCTCTCTCCGGGACGGCGGTGCGCGGAGCCTACGCCCGGGACGGCGCCACCGGACGGCCTCGATGGGGCGCGCGGCTAGAGGGAGACCCGGACGGCCACCCCCGCCTGGAGCACGAGCGGGGCGACCCGGAACGCCGGCGTGTACACGTCCTGGCCGAGGGTGTCCTGGCCGAGGAGCTGCGGGGGCACGTCCATGCCCAGGCGGAATTCCCCGTCCCGGTGGCCGAAGCTTCCGGCCAGGTACGTCTCGACGCGCAGGTGGGTGAGCGCGAGCAGCGAGTGGTCGAGGCGGGCCACGAAGCTCCGGTCGGACAGGTTCCCGAGGAGGGAGAGCGTGAAGGTGGTGTCGTTCCAGCGGCCCGGGGAGGGCAGGCTCACGTACAGGCCGGCGTAGTGCCTCCCGAGGTAGAAGGGCGTGAAGGCGCGCGGGTCCCGCTGCCGGACGGGATCCGCCAGGTCGCCCGTGAACTCCGGCGCGCCCGCCAGCAGGAACGGATAGATGCCGGGGTCGTCGTAGCCCGCGTCGTCGAAGGAGTACTCGGCCCCGACGAAGAGCGTGTCCTCGTCCGAGTACCTCCACCCCCAGCTCCCGCCGACGACGAGCCGCGGCACCATCCCGCGCCGGTCCTCCCGCACGTATCGCGCGTTGAGCGGAGCGGCCGGGTCGATCTCCCGCCAGCGCGGCCCGTCGGTCCCCTCCTGCAGCGCCAGCTCCGCGTAGACGTCGAGATCCCAGATGCCGGCGGAGGCGTCGAGACCGTACCGGGCCGCGCTCCCGTCCTGCACGAGGGCGTCGGCCGCCAGCTCGACCGTTCCGAGAACGACCTCCACGCGCCCGCCGCCCGCGACGCGTCCCAGCCGCCCCGTCGCCCGGCCGCTTCCCCGGAGATCCTCGAGGAACGCGACGCCGTAGGCATTCCAGCCCCGCTTCTCCCAGGGGAGGTGCACCTTCAGCATGCTCGTGCCCGCCCGATCGTCGAAGACGGCGAGGGGATCGCGCTTCACCGGGTGCAGGTAGTCGGTCGGGTTCCAGAACTTTCCCACGCCCCACTTCACGTGCTGCTTCCCGGCGGTGACGAACACGGTGCGCCCCACGTCGAAGTTGACCCAGAGCTGATCGAGCACGAAGCGGGGGTTCTCGGGGGCGGCCGCGGAGAGGACGGGGATCGCCGGGAGCGAGGTGGCCGACCCCTCCGCGCCCAGGGTCGGGTCGTGGAAGGTCCGGAGCAGGGTGAACGCGCGCACCCGGTCGTTCGGCCTGGCGTCCAGGTAGACGTCGAGGAGGTCCGGGGAGGCGAACGCCCAGTCGGCCGCCGCCTGCTCCTCGCGGGCCAGGGTGGCGGCCCGCAGGTAGAGGATGCCCCCAAGCGCCAGCGACTCGCCGATCGCGCGCGGCGCGGGGGGCGCGGCCGCCGCGGCCGGCTGGCCCGGCGCGGCGGGAGGCGTCTCGGGCCGAGGGGCCCCGAACAGCTCCTCCTCGCTGGGGCGCTCCTGGCCCCCGGCCGGAGCGGCCAGGGAGAGGGCCAGGGCGGTCAGGGCGGCGACGGGTGCGCGCATGGGGCCTCCGCTACCGGCTCTTCGACTCCAGCCAGGCCTTGGTGAAGAGGTTGGCCTCGAGCGGGCGCAGGTCGACCTCCTTGACGAGGATGAGGGTCGAGCTGCCCTTCTCGATCTCGTCGAAGATGCGCATCTCCTCGGGGAACCAGACGTCCGCCTTCTTCGACTCGGAGTAGATCTTCCGCCAGCGCGGGTAGTAGCTCGTCCGGCTGATCCGGCCGGAGAGGGCCAGGTCCTGCTGCTTCAGGACGTTCAGGGTCTTCACGTCCACCCAGAGACGGACCTTCGGGTAGGCGACGTCCACGCCCGCCTTCGCGGTCATGAGGATCCGGTGGACGTCGAAGGCCCCGAGCTTCTCGTCGCCCTCCCAGGTGGCGTCGAACTCCTCGACCCAGTTCGGCTCGTCCAGGTCGCCGCGGCGGGTGTCGGTCCCGCCGATCCGCTCCCGCTCGGTGCGACGCTCCCACCGGCCCACCGACGGGTCGTAGAGCCACAGGTTCTTGTCGATGCGGAGGTAGCCCTTCCCCTGCTCCGCCCTGGGCTTGGTGAAGAGGAACATCTGCTTGTCGTCCTCGTCGCGCCGGTACACGAGGAGCTCGTAGACGACGTCGGTCTTCCCCTTCTCCTTCGCCTCCATGTAGCAGAGCGCCTTCCAGTCCCCGGAGTTGCGCTGCCGCTCGTCGAGGGTGGCGACCACCTTGGCGAGCTCCTCGGGGGTGAGCGCGCGCGCCGCGGCCGGCGCGGCCGCGGCGAGGCAGAGGGCGAGGGCGAGGGCGAGACGGGTCATGGCGTTCATCCGATGTGGTGCATGGCCGTCACCGGGCGGAGGCGCGCGGCGCGGCGTGCGGGGTAGAGCGAGGCGAGGACGGTGGCGGCCGAGATGCCGACCACGTAGGCGACCAGCCAGGCCGGACGGACGAGGAGCCGCAGGTGCTCCATGGCCAGGAAGATCTGCACGGCGGGGGGGAGCACGATGGCGGCGGCGTTCAGCGCCAGCGCCACCCCGGCGGCCACCACCGCACCGGCTGCCGTCCCGAGCACGCTCAACATGCTGGTCTCCAGCACGAAGAGCCAGAGCACCTTGCGCCGCTGCATCCCGATGGCGCGGAGCGTGCCGATCTCCTTGGTCCGCTCCCTCACCGCGATGGCCATCGTGTTGAGGATGCCGATCAGCACCACCAGGAGCAGGATGGTCGTCAGTACCCAGCTCACGGCGCGGAGCGCCAGGACGAACCACTTGAACTGGTCCATCTCCTCGTCGGCGGTGGTGACGTCGATCTTCTGGCCGGTCCAGTCCTCGGCGGGGACCGAGAACATGAGCTTCATCCAGTAGGGCTGCGCGCTCGGCTCCATGACGCGCCAGCCCGACTCGGCCAGCGCGGCGCGCAGCCTGGAGGCCACCGCCGCCGCGTCCTCCTCGTCCTTCAGGTACAGGTGGAGCGCCCCGGTGGTGGTGTCGTTGAGGCCGTAGAGCCCCCGGAGCGTGCTGGCCTCGATGAAGGCCGAGAAGCTGGAGAGGAGCCCGACGTCGCGCGCCACCGCGGCGACCCGCACGTCGGCGGTGTTGTTGACGCCGCGGGCGGTGGGGGCCGAGATGGTGACGACGTCGCCCACCTTCACCTTGAGCCGCTTCGCCTGGGCCTGGAAGAGCAGGAGGGTCCCGGGCTGGCGGAGCGCCGACAGATCGCCCTCGATGAACCGCAGCACCCGGGGAAGGGCCGGCTCGTGGTCCACGTCGATGCCGCCCAGGACGAGGTCCATCGAGGCCGTCTCCGAGACGCCCTTCGACCAGCCGCGGACGCGCGACGTGAAGAAGTCGAGCTCGGGGACCTTCTCCTTCACGGTGGCGAGCGCCTTCGGGTAGTCGCTCACCAGGGGCGCGGCGCTGCCGCTCGTCACCTTGAAGAAGCCGCCCACGTTCACGTGCCCGGTGAGGAGGGTGTGGGCCGACTCCATCATGGCCGCCTCCATCCCCGAGGTGAGACCGTTCAGGAGCGCGAGCAGACCGGTGACGGCGCCCAGGGCCCCGCCCAGGAACAGGTTGCGGCGCGCGTGCCGGCGGAGGTTCCGCCCGGCCATCTGGAGATCCACGAGCAGCATGGTCACTCCTCGGTCGCCATCGCCTCGACGGGCGTGACCCGCATGGCGATCAGGGCGGGATAGAGCGCGGAGAGGATCGAGACGGCGAGCACGATGGTGAGCGAGGTGCCCACCGCCAGGGCGCCCAGGTGCGGCCGGAGCGCGTCCCCGGCGAAGAGGAAGAACGTGATGTCGTTGGTGGCCGGGATGCCGCCGGCCACCCGGACGAGCGCCACCACGCCCCCGCCCAGCAGGGCGCCGCCCAGGCCGAAGACCAGGCCGATGGCGGCGATCTCCACCAGCAGCATGACCACCACGAAACGGCGCTGCGTGCCGATGGCCCGCATGGTGCCGATCTCCTTCACGCGCTGGAGGGTGGCCATCACCATGGCGTTGTTGATGACGACGAGCACGATGGCGAAGAACGTCAGGGTGGCGAAGAGGAGGGCGAGCCGGATCAGGGTGACGAACTGGCCGACGAAGCCCGAGGCGGTCTGCCAGTCGAGGATCCGCATGCCGCTCTTCTCCACGACCTCGCCGTCCTCGGCCTTCACCTCGCGGTAGCCCATCCCGGCCTCGTCGAGCGCCCGGCGGATGGCCTCCATGCTCTCCCGCTGCTTGCGGGGATCGCGCAGGATCACCGCGGCGTTCAGGGCCACGCCGCGGTCGGCCTCCTCCTGCGTGTAGACGCGGTCGAGGAACGCCGTCGGATCCTCGGCCGGACGGCTCCCCATCAGCTTCCGCTCGTCGATGTCGCCGGCGGACGTCTGGGCCACCAGGTCGCCCCCGCCCCCGAACAGCGCCGCCTCGGCGTCCTCGCGGGACACCTCCCGGGCGCCGAGCTGCGCCTTCATCCGCTCGATCTCCTCGCGCTTCTCGGGCGTGAGATACCCGTAGAGGTCGCGGAAGCTGTGGATGTCGAGCACCGACATCATCCCGGCGATGTTCGACCTCTCGATCCCGCGAAAGCTGATGTACCCGTACACCTTCACGTTGACCGAGCTGAAGTAGCCGCTCTTGGACGGCGCCTTGATGGTGATGACGTCGCCGACGTTGACGACGTAGAGCCGGATCCGGGGCGCGACCACGTCGTAGAAGAGCCGGTACTTCGCGTCGAAGTCCTGGTCGGTGGTGGCGAACAGCTCCACCAGCAGCGCCTCCAGGTCCTTCTCCGGGGAGGCCCCGAGCCCCGCCCGGAGCGCGGCGGCCGTCTCCTCCGTGCGCACCGGGTCGAGCTGGAGCATGATCTCGCGCAGGCCGGTCCGGTTCTCGCGCACCCAGCGCTGCAACTGCTCGTCCTTCGCGATCTTCTTGCCCCGCCGCTCGCGCGCGTCCTTGATCTGGTCGAGGCGCCGGGCGTTCCTGAGCTTGAACCACTGCTCCGCCCACTGCTCGCCCACCAGGATGCCGCGCCTGCCCTCCGGGATCATCTCGCCCCTGGCCACCTGGGCGAGGCCGAACGACTCGAAGAACGCCTTCGGGTCGGTGCCCACGTAGGTGAGGAAGGTGAACCCGCCCTCGAGCGCGAGCGGGGCGATCCGGTTCTCCAGGAACTCCAGGCTCCCGTAGCGATCCCGGTCGAAGGACTCCCAGAAGGCGGGGCTGGTGGCCCGCACGAGGGCCGCCCACTCCGCGGCCCGCTCCTCGGCGTCGCGCCCCCCCAGATCGGCGATGACCCGCGCCTGCCCGTACTCGGCGCGCAGCAGATCGCACATGCGCCGGACGTGGGCCAGGTGGGCCCGGGTGTCGCGCTCGATCTCCGGGCCGCGCTCGCCGGCCTCGAGGCGACGCACGTCGTTCCGCAGCCGTTCCACCGCCAGGTCGAAGGTGTTCCCGGTCGAGACCATGGCCTGGTCGATGCCCATGGGCACCACCTGCTTCACGTTCTCGACCCGGGAGACGACCTCCTTGAGCCGGGCGAAGTCCTCGATGGGCTCGAGCCGCGAGTACCCGGTCATGTCGCCGTAGAGGGCCAGCTGGTCCTCGGAGCGGCCGTCGTAGATCTGGAGGTGTCCGCCCAGGCTGCCCTGGATCGACGTGCGCACGCCCCGGTCGACCGCGTCGAGCATGGCGGTGCCGACCACCACGATGAACGACCCGAGCAGGATGATGGCCCCCAGGATGCTGCTCCGGACCGGGCTGGCCAGGAGGTTCCGGAAGGCGATCCGCAGGAGGACCCGGATCGCGTCCCGCCGCGCGCTCATCGCGTCCCCCCGACCGGGGCCGGCGCCTCGCGCCCGGCGATCCTCCCGTCGACGATCCGGACCACCGCGTTGGCGTGCGCCATCACCCTCGGGTCGTGGGTGGAGAAGATGAACGTGGTCCCGTCCCGGTTCATCTCCTTCATGAGGTCGATGATGGTCTCGCCGGTCTGCGAGTCGAGGTTGGCGGTCGGCTCGTCGGCGAGCACGATCCGGGGGTGGGTCACGAGGGCGCGGGCGATGGCGACGCGCTGCCGCTGGCCCCCGGAGAGCTCGCTGGGCCGGTGTCGGCCGTACTGGGCGATCCCGACCGCGTCGAGGAGGCCGAGCACGCGGGCCGCTCGCTCCTTCTTGGTGGCCCGCCCCTGGAGGAGCAGGGGGTACTCCACGTTCTGGAACACCGAGAGGACCGAGACCAGGTTGAAGCTCTGGAAGATGAAGCCCAGGGTGTGGAGCCGGAGATCGGTGAGGGCCCGCTCCGTGAGCTTCGAGGTGTCCTGGCCGTCCACCACCACCGTGCCGGCCGTCGGCGTGTCGACGCATCCGATGAGGTTGAGCAGCGTGGTCTTCCCGGAGCCCGACGGCCCGGCGATGGAGATGAACTCGCCGGGCGAGACGTCGAGGGTGACCTCGCGGAGCGCGGGCACCACGGTCTTCCCGAGCATGTACTCCTTGGAGACGTTCCGCACCGAGACGATGGACATGTGCGCTCCCCGCTAGCTCCGCCGCCGCTCCCGGCCCCACCGCTGGAGCAGGCGGGGCAGCTCCTTCCCGAACCAGGCGTACTGCTCGTGCAGCTCCTCGATCCGCCGCCGCGCCTCCGGCCGCCGGCCGGCCACCAGCTCCCGGCCGCGCTCCAGGAGCGCCATCACCTGGCCGACCAGCTCCAGCCGCGAGCGCCAGAGCGCCTCCCACTGCCCGGACCGGATCCGGTAGGCGTCCCGGCGCGCGCCCGCCGGACGCATCCGCTCGACCAGCCCCGCCCCGGCCAGCAGCCGCGTCATGGTGGACATCGAGGCCTTCGACCCGTGCAGCGCCGCGGCCAGGTCCTCGAGGGTCTGCTCCGGCGGATCGCAGACCAGCAGCCAGCCGAAGATCCGCCCGGCCATGCGCGGCAGCCCGTCCTGCTCCAGCGCCATGGCCAGCTCCTCGACCCAGGCGCGCGCCTCCGCGCCTCTCCCCCGGCTGGCCCCGGTCGCTCCCATGCGCCGGGGGTGTAGATCCTCGGGACCGTTCAGTCAAGTCTAAACGGACTTACTGGTCCGAACGTGTCACCGCCACCGCGAACCCCCCGGGCTCCTCCTCCCGGGCGTGCACCGCCCAGGGGCGATGGCAGGCGGGGCAATCCTCGAGGTACGACTGCTCCTCGCCTCCCCCGGGGTCGACGAAGATCGTCGCTTCCGCGCCGCAGTACGGGCACTCGATCTCGATGTCCACCTGCCGCACGTTATAGTCGGCCGGTGGGCAAGAAGCCGAGGCCGTTCCACAACCCCTTCGAGAGCCTGAAGGATCGCCTCCCCCGGCCGGAGCGGCGGGGGCGCGGCGCGGCGCCGCCCCCCCCTCCCGCCCCGGATCCTCCCTGCGGTCCGGTTCCGTCCGACGACGACCTCTGGCGCGCGGCCACGGCGGGGGTCCGCCGGGTCGCGCGCGGGCCGGACGTGGCCCCGGCCCCGCCCCCCCCGCGGGCGGAGGGAAGAGTCTGGTACCCGGACCTCGACGCGGTGGACGAGCTGCGCGCCCTGGTCCGCGGCGACGCGCCGTTCGACCTGGCCGACTCGGACGAGTTCATCGAGGGGTGGGTCCACGGGCTCGATCCGGCGGTGGTGCGGAAGCTGCGCCGGGGCGAGTTCGCGGTCCAGGGCCACCTCGACCTGCATGGCCTCACGCGCGAGGAGGCGAAGGGGCGGGTGGACGCGTTCCTGCGAGCGTCGCGGAGCGGGGGGAGACGCTGCGTGCTCCTGGTCCACGGGCGCGGCATGCACTCGCGGGACCAGGTCCCGGTCCTCAAGGAGGCCCTGCGCGGCTGGCTCGCCACGAACCGTTTCGCGCGGCACGTGCTCGCCTTCGCCACCGCGCGCCCCGTGGACGGCGGACCGGGCGCCATCTACGTGCTGCTCCGCCGTGCGGGGCGGTGAGCGGGGGGCCGACCCGGGGACGCCGGCGGCTCGCCAGCGGGCGAGCGAACGTGCCATCGTGCGGGCATGCGCCTGCCGGAATACGACCGCCTCGACGCCACCGCCCTCGCCGACCTCGTCCGCCGCCGGGAGGTGAGCCCCCTGGAGATCCTCGAGGCGGCCCTCGAGCGCGCCGAAGCCCGCAACCCGGCGCTGAACGCCATCGTCGCCCGCTACGACGAGGAGGCGCGCGCCCGGGCCCGCGGGACGCTCTCCGGCCCCTTCGCCGGCGTGCCCTTCCTCATCAAGGACCTCATCACGGCCTGGCGGGGCCACCCCATGTCGGCCGGCTCGCGCCTCCAGGCCGGCTACGTGCCCGAGGTCGACTCCGAGGTCGTGCGCCGCCTGGAGGGAGCCGGGCTCGTCCTCTTCGGGCTCACCAACGCCCCGGAGCTGGGGATCCTGGCCCACACCGAGCCGGTCCTCCACGGCCCCGCGCGCAACCCGTGGAACCCGGACCACACGCCCGGCGGCTCCTCGGGCGGCTCCGGCGCCGCGGTGGCGGCGCGGATCGTGCCGGCGGCCCACGGGAACGACGGCGGCGGATCGATCCGCATCCCCGCCTCCCACGCCGGCGCCTTCGGGATGAAGCCGTCGCGGGGCCGGGTGAGCCTGGCACCGCTCCTCGGCGAGGCCTGGCTCGGCTTCGCCTCGGAGGGCGTCATCACCCGGAGCGTCCGCGACTCCGCCGGCCTCCTCGACGTCCTGGCCGGCCCGGCCCCCGGGGATCCCTACGCGGCCCCGCCGCCGGAGCGCCCCTTCGCCGAGGAGGTCGGCCGGCCGCCCGGGAGGCTCCGCGTCGCGTTCACCGACCGTCCCATCTTCGGCCGGACGGTCCACCCCGAGGCGGTCGCCGCCGTCCGGAGCGCGGCCGGGCTCCTCGAGGATCTCGGCCACGACGTCGAGGAGGCCCACCCTCCCGTCGAGCGCGAGCCGGCGCTCCGCGCCTACCTCCACGTGGTCGCGGCCGGGGTGGCCGCCGCGGTGGACGCCGCCGCCCGGCTCACCGGCCGCCGGCCCGGCTTCGACAACCTCGAGCCCGAGACCGTCGCCCTCGCCGCCGCCGGACGGGCCCTCGGCGCCGGGGAGCTGGTGGGCGACCTCGAGTCGATGCGGGCCCTCGGGCGCCGCCTGGCGGCCTTCCACGCCCGGTACGACGTGGTGGTGACGCCCACCGTGGGCGCGCCGCCGGTGAAGGTGGGCTCGCTCCGGGCGACGCTCCAGGAGCGGCTCGGGGTCCGCCTCGCCGTCGCGCTCGGCTCCCGCCGCGTCTTCGACCTGCTCTTCGCCCAGATCGGCGACCGCTCCTTCGACGCCACCGGGTTCACCATGCCCTTCAACCAGTCCGGCGCCCCCGCGATGAGCGTCCCGCTCCACTGGACCCCGGACGGCCTCCCCCTGGGCGTCCAGATCGCCGGACGCTACGGCGAGGAGGGGCTCCTCTTCCGGCTGGCCGGGCAGCTCGAGCAGGCGCGGCCCTGGGCCCACCGCGCCCCGCCGGGGATCTGACCGCGGAGCCCGCTCGGCGGGAGCCCGTCGCGAGGCGCGTGATGTCGCCGCGATTCACGAGTCGTCACGAGCCGGGTGCGCAGCCGCGGTGCGGGTCCACGGGCCCCGCGGAGGAGGCGTTCCCCTCGGCGCTCCGCAGCTCGCAGGACAGGGTACGGCCGCCGATCCCGTCCGCTCCCGCCGGCATCGACGCCCTGCCAGCCCGCTCCGGTGCGGCCCGGATCGCAGCGGCTGGACCGGCGCCGCTGCCGGTCCGAGCCCCGACCGAAGAAGCCCTCCCGCGCTCGAACGCTCCGCGCCTCGGGCAACGCCCCCCGCGGGTCCCTGTCCGGCAGGCGGCTGCGGTGGCCGGCGCGGCGAGACCCGGGGCCGCGCCGCGCAGCGAGCCGTCGGCGAGGGCCTGCCGGTTCCCT
>DATIUR010000482.1:0-4186 GCA_035466675.1 Anaeromyxobacteraceae bacterium
AGGGAACCGGCAGGCCCTCGCCGACGGCTCGCTGCGCGGCGCGGCCCCGGGTCTCGCCGCGCCGGCCACCGCAGCCGCCTGCCGGACAGGGACCCGCGGGGGGCGTTGCCCGAGGCGCGGAGCGTTCGAGCGCGGGAGGGCGGCTAGCTCGGGGATCGGACCGGCAGCGGCGCCGGTCCAGCCGCGGCGATCCGGGCCGCACCGGGGCGTGCTGGCAGGGCGTCGATGCCGGCGGGAGCGGCGGACGTACCCTGTCCTGCGAGCTGCGGAGCGCCGAGGGGAACGCCTTCCCCGCGGGGTCCGTGGGTGGACCCCACGGTGGCGCAGGCGCAGGTGATCGCGGCCAGGCCGAGCAGGGCGGCGCGGGCGGTCACCGCTTCCCCAGGCCCCGGAGCAGGTCCTTCGCGGCCTCGGCGCCCTTCTTCCGCGCTTCCTCCAGGGCCGCCCCCGCCTTCGCCTCGGCCTCCTTCCGCGCGGCCTCGGTCCGTTTCTCGGCCTCCTGGCGGGCCGCCCGGGCGGCCTCCTCGGCCTTGCCCCGCAGGAGCGCCTTCGCCACCTCTTCGGCGCGGAACCGGACCGCCGGAGCGCCCAGCGATCCGCCCAGCGAGACGGGCACCGTGAGCGTCTCGGGCAGCCGGAGCTTCGACTCCGGCACGATCCTCGACAGCGAGGCCCGGGAGACGGCCACCGTCCCCTGCAGGTCGAGCCGCTGGTCGAGCCCCACGCGGCCGCCCAGCTCGAACGGTCCGGCCGGGGTGTCGAGGCGGAACGGCTTCTCGGCGGTGATCCAGCCGTCGGCCACCACGAAGCGACCGGCCAGCTCGCGGATGGCGGTGTGCGCCTCGGCGCCGGAGACCTTCTCGGCGGTGGTCGTCCGTCCCACCGCCTCGAGGGCCTTCGCCACCGCTCCGAGCGCGCCCGCGCCGAGGTCGGCGGTGGTGAGCTTCCCGTCCTTGATGGCGAGCGCCGCCGTCCCGGTCATGGCCTTCTCGAGCTTGGCCCAGTCGATGCCCTTCCCGGAGAGCTCGAGCGCCCCGTCGGTCCGCCCGAGCAGCGGCGCCTTGCCGGTGACCGATCGCATCGCCTCGCCCAGGTCGACGCCCTCGAGTCGCGCCGCCAGCGACCAGCTCGGCTCGGCCTCGGCCAGCGCCACCCGGGTCCCCGAGCCCACGAGCTTCCCGCCGTAGAGGCCGGCGGAGAGGTCCTCCAGGACGAGCACGCCGCCGCGGAGCACCGCCCGGGCGCGGACCCTGGTGAGCCGCAGCTTCCCGGATCGAAGCTCGTCGAGATCGAGCGTGCCCGACACGGCGGCCGCCCGCACCTCGCGGCGCATCGGCGCGGAGAGGAGGGCGCCGCCCTCCGGAGCGGCCTCCGCCTCCGGCGCCGCGGGGGGCAGCGCGCCCATGAGGGCGTCGAGGTCGAGCAGCGGGCCGGCCAGGGCGAACCGCGCCCGCAGGGGAGCCGCCTCCACCGAGGCCGTCCCGGACAGATCGACGCCCGGTCCGCGGACCGCGATCTCGCGCACCTCCAGGCGGGCCGCCTCGAGCCGGCCGGGGACGGCGCTGGCGACGGCGCGGAAGCGCCCCGAGGCCGGCTGGCCGCGGAGGCGGAGCCCGGCGAGGTCGCCGGCCCCCTCCAGCCGGTAGGCGCCCTTCTCGGTCGCCACCTTCGCGTCGAGCCCGAGCGTCCCGCCCCGCACCATCTCCGAGACGCCCGCCGGCAGGAGCGGCGCGATCCGCGGGATGGCCAGCGGGCGCAGGGCGAGGCTGCCCGAGACCGCCGGCCAGTCCTCCGGCCGCGCCGGGACGCCGGTGGGCAGGGCCGAGACCGAGAGGTCGGCGGAGAGGTTCCGCTCCGAGGAGGCGATGGCCGCGCCGAGGCGCACCGCGAGCGGGAGGCCGGGTCCGATGCCGGTGGCCTCGAGGTCGACGGCCTCGGCCGCGATCCCGGCCTCGTCGGACCCGCCGCTCCGGTCGAGGATCCGGATGGCGCCGCCGCGGATGGAGAACCGCTGGACCACCACGCGCGCGCCCCCGCCGGGCTCCGCCGGGGCCGGGGTGGGCGGGGCCGCCTCCCCCGCGGCGCCGAGCCCCTCGAAGTTCCAGGTGCCGTCGCGCGCGCGCACCAGGTGGATCACCGGCCGGTCGAGCGCGACCGCCCGGACCTCCACGTCGCGCCCGAGCGAGGCGAGGAGGGGCCAGAGCGCCACGGAGGCCTCGACGGCCTCGCCGGAGACGAGCGCCGGCTCGCCGGCCCGCCCCGCCACCGTGAGGCCTTCGAGGCGGACGCGGGGATCGGGGAAGAGGTCGAGGTCGGCCCCGCGCACCGCGACCTCGCGCCCGAGCGCCGCGGAGGCGCGGGGGAGCACGGCGTCCATCACCTGCTTCGTGACCGCGCCCGAGTCGAGGAGCGCCAGGGCGGCGCCCAGGACCACGGCCGGCAAGCCCAGCACGATCGCCAGCGCGATGGCGATGCGCCGCCCCGTGCGTCTCCCCTGCGTCGAGGCCATTGCGGGTCCCTCCGTCGCCGGCATGATCCGGCGGGCCCGGCCGGTGCGCAACCACCCATCGCGGTCGCCGCCGGCTTGCGGGCCGGTCCGCCGCGCCGTAGCCTCGGGAGGTGGTCGCCTTCGCCGGGCTCTTCGCGCTCGCCGCCCTCTCCGGGCTTCCCCCGGCGCTGGGGACCGCGACGGAGCTGCGGCTGGCGCCGATCGCGCGCGGGGGAGGGGAGGGAGCGCTCGCCTTCGCGGCGGAATCCACGCGGGGTGACGAGCGCGCTCCCGCCTGCTCGGGCGAGGTGTGCCAGCCCATCGTGGCGGTCCCCGGATTCGAGCCACGCTTCTCGATCCGGGGGAAGCGGACCGAGCTCACCCTGAGGGCCCTGGAGAAGGCGCGGCTCGAGCCCTTCGCCACGGTGGCCTTCTGGCTCGCCGCCGCCGGGCTGCGGCTCGACTACACGCCCCCGCAGCTCGCCCCCGGCAGCTATCCCGTCGGCTACTCCGGCTGGGGGCGGGTGTCGATCTGGCTGCGCTGGCGCATCGACGCCACCGGCGTGCCGGTGTTCCCGCGGCGCCGGCGGTAGAGGCCCCCTACGGTCCCGGCCTGAGCGCGATGGCGGCGGCCACCAGGGCCAGGGCGAACTGCGGGAGGGGCGGCTCCGCGACGTTGGCCGCCTGGCCTCGCAGCTCGACGCCCTGCCGGACCGAGGCGGACTTCTTGCTGCAGTCGATCAGGTTTCCGTCGAAGCGGCAGGCGATCCCGGACGGAGTGGGAAGGCCCTCGCCGGGCAGGATGCGGATCACCACCCGCCGCTCGAGCAGGTGGCCGCGCACCACGACCTCGTTCCCCCACCGGACGAAGTACAGCTCGGCCCCGGAGCCGGCGAGCCTCCCCGGCCCCGGCTTCATCACGTAGTCCCGCCCGAGCAGATCGCCCCGCCAGTTGCCGTCGTCGTCGCGCGTCATGTTCACGAGCGGGCCCACCACGCGCCAGTCGTCGAAGGCGGCGCTCCGGTCGCGGGTCTGGATCTCGCCCTTCGCCACGAACCTGTCGGGGGGCGGCTCGGCGGGGACCTGGGTGAGGGGCAGCAGGCTCTCGCCGGGCCCGGCGCAGCCGAGGAACAGGGCGAGGGCGGCCGCGGCGACACGGGATCGGGCGCTCATGGCGACAGCGTAGCGAAGGCGCCCCGGCGGGCCAACGCTTGGGCGGGTCGTCCCGGAGGGAGGGGATCAGGCGCCGGCGGTCCGCTCGACCCGCTCCCCCGGCGCGGCCTTCCGCGCGCGCTGCCGGGCCAGGGCCCGGCCCAGGAACTGCCCGGTGTAGCTGGACGGCTGGCGGGCCACCTCCTCGGGCGTGCCCTCGGCGATCACCCGGCCGCCCTCCTCGCCGCCCTCCGGGCCGAGGTCGACGATCCAGTCGGCGCACTTGATCACGTCGAGGTTGTGCTCGATCACCACCACGGTGTTGCCCGCCTCGACCAGCCGGTCGAGCACCTGGAGGAGCCTGCGCACGTCCTCGAAGTGGAGCCCGGTGGTGGGCTCGTCGAGGATGTAGAGGGTGCGGCCGGTCCCCACCCGGGCGAGCTCCCGGGAGAGCTTGATGCGCTGGGCCTCGCCGCCGGAGAGGGTGGGGGAGGGCTGGCCGAGCTTGATGTAGCCGAGCCCGACGTCCTCGAGCGTCGTCAGGAT
>DATIUR010000483.1:0-8487 GCA_035466675.1 Anaeromyxobacteraceae bacterium
ATTCCGGCAAACGCGCGAGCGCCCCGCTCGGGTCGATCCCCTACCTCCGCGCGCTATCCCGCCGCCTCGCGGAGCAGCCGCCACACCTCCTCGACGTGCCCGCGCTCCGTGCCCTCCGCCCCCACCGAGACCCGGATCAACTGCCTGCCCTTGAGCAGGCTCGGCGTGACGTACGCCCGGCCGCTCCCGTTCACCCGGCCGGCGATCTCGAGGTTGTGGGCCGCGAGGCGCGCCTCGTCCCGCTCGCCGGCGGGCAGGTGGCGCAGGCACACGGTCTGGAGCGGGACCGGGGCCATCCGCTCCCAGCCCGCCGTCGTGTCCGCCTGCGCCGCGAGCCACCGCGCGTTCTCGAGGTCGCGCCGGATCCGCGCCTGGATCGCCTCCACGCCCGCGTCGACCAGGTGGAACCAGGCCTTGAGCGCCCGGAAGCGGCGGCCCAGCGGGATCCCCCAGTCGCGCAGGTTCCGCACCTCGGCGTCGTGCGCGGTGCGGAGGTAGGAGGGGTTCGTGCTCATCGCGCGCACCAGGTGCTGCGGGTCGCGCACGAAGTAGGCGCTGAAGTCGAAGCCGATCCCCATCCACTTGTGCGGGTTGAAGACGAGCGAGTCGGCCCGCTCGATCCCGGCCCACATCGGCCGGCACTCGGGCAGCACCATGGCGGTCCCGGCCAGCGCGGCGTCCACGTGCAGCCAGAGCCCGTGCCGCTCCGCCCGCTCGGCCATGCCCGAGACCGGGTCGAGGGCCGTCGTGGCGGTGGTGCCGGTGGTGGCGACGAGCGCGCAGGGGCGAAGCCCCGCCTCCAGGTCCTGGGCGATGGCCTTGTCGAGGAGGTCCAGGCGCAGGGCGTGGTCGGAGTCGGTGCCGACCAGGCGCAGGTGCGCCTTCCCGAACCCGGCCAGGCAGGCGTCCTTCTCGACGGAGCTGTGCGCCTGCTCCGAGGCGTAGACCACGAGCGGCGGCCCCCCGCCCTGCAGCCCCCTCCCGTTCTGCGCGAAGTCGCTGGCCCGCTCGCGCGCGCACAGGAGCGCGGTGAGCGTCGAGGTGGAGGCGGTGTCCTGGACCACGCCGGTGAACGACCCCGGCAGCCCGATCATCTGGCGGATCCAGTCCATCACCACCTCCTCCAGCTCGGTCGCGGCCGGGGAGGTCACCCAGCTCATGCCCTGCGCGCCCAGGCCGGCGGCGGCGAGGTCGCCCAGGACCGAGGCGAGGCTGGTGTTGGACGGGAAGTAGGCGAAGAAGGAAGGGTGGTTCCAGTGCGTGATCCCGGGGAGGACGTCGCGGTCGAGCGCGGCCAGGGCGGCCGGCAGCCCGCCCCCCCGGGCGGGCGGCTCCCTCGGGAAGCGCGCCCGGATCTCGCCCGGCCGGACCTGCGAGACCACCGGCAGGGAGGGCATCCTGGTGCGGTAGTCGGCGATCCAGTCCACGAGCTGGTGGCCGAGGCGGCGGAACTCGTTCGCGTCCATGCGCGGCAGTCTGCCCCACCGCCGGCCGCTTGTCTCGCCGGGCGATCCCTGGCACTCCTGTCCGCAAGGGAGGTCGTCCGTGCGCGTGCTCGTGGTGGGCGGGAACCGGTTCGTGGGCTGGCTGCTCGGGTGGCGCCTGCTCGCGCGCGGCGACGAGGTCACGCTGCTCAACCGGGGCGACCTCCCCGACCCGTTCGGCGACCGCGTCGAGCGCCTCCGCTGCGACCGCACCACCCCCGAGTTCGAGCGGCTGCTGGCGGGCCGGACCTTCGACGCCGCGGTGGACCTGGCGGCGTACGCCGGCGAGGACGGGCGGCGCACCGCCGAGATCCTGGGCGGCCGCGTGGGGCACTACCTGCTCGTCTCGACCGGGCAGGTGTACCTCGTGCGCGAGGGCTGCCCCTCCCCGGCGCGGGAGGAGGACTACGCGGGCCCGCTCATGCCCTGCCCGCCCGATCCCGCCGACGTGGCGGAGTGGGACTACGGCATGGGCAAGCGGGACTGCGAGGACGCCGTGGCCGAGGCGAACGCCCGCGCCGGCTTCCCGGCCACGCGCGTCCGCATCCCCATGGTGAACGGCGAGCGCGACTACTTCCGCCGCATCGAGGGGTACCTGTGGCGGCTCCTCGACGGCGGGCCGGTGATCCTGCCGGACGGCGGGGCCCACCGGCTGCGCCACGTCTACGGCGCCGAGGTGGCGCGCTTCCTGGCGGAGGTCCTGGGGCGCAAGGAGACCTTCGGCCGTGCCTTCAACCTGGCCCAGCAGGAGACGCCCACGCTGGCGGAGCTCATGGGCCGGCTCCGGGTGCTCCTGGGGAGCCGCGCGGAGATCGTGTCGCTGCCGGCCGACCGGATCCGCGCCGCCGGGCTCGACCCGGTTCGCGTCTCGCCCTTCAGCGGGCGCTGGATGTCCTTCCTCGATCCGGCGCGGGCCCGGGCGGAGCTGGGCTTCGTGCACGAGCCGGTGGAGGTCTACCTGCCGAAGATCGTGGCCGCCTTCCTGGCCCATCCGCCCGCCGACCGCCCGGAAGGGTACGCGGCCAGGGCCGAGGAGGTGCGCCTGGCCCGCGGCTCCTGATCCGGCGCGGCCGGGGCAGGGCCGTCCTGCCGCCGCCCGATGCCGCGGCGCGATGGTTTCGTTGCGCCCGGCCCTGGACGGGACCATGACAGGGACCTCGCCAGGAGGTCGCCATGTCCGAGGTGGTCTACCGCTCCGACGTCCGGATCGAGCGCGTCCAGGGTCCCTTCCGCCGCGCCTTCCTCCCGGCGGAGCAGGAGCCGGTCCCATTCGGCGTGCACGGGGCCGTGGCGGCGCGCTACGGCCGCGCCGAGGGCAGCTACGAGCCCCACGCCACCACCCTCGACTACGTCGTGGCCGCCACCGGCGGCTGACTGACCGGGACCTTCGGGGGCGCGCTGGAGGCGCGCCGGATCCCGGCCGGCGAGGGGAAGCTCGTGGGCCACGTCACGGGCGAGGTGGAGCTCGAGGACAGGGTGCTCGTCATCCGGCGGATCCACGTCCGGCTGGAGCTTCGGGCGGGCGCGGAGCACCGCGAGACCGCGGAGCGCGTGCACGGCTTCTTCGCCGACTCCTGCCCGCTCTACCGGACGCTCCGGGGAGCGATCGCGATCACCACGGCGCTCGATTTCGTCGCGGAATGACCCGCGCCGTCACGCCGCGGCCGGCCGCGGGCGATCGGCCAGGTAGCGCTCGGCCATCCGGTCGAGCGCCACGGGCCGGATCCGCGGCGCCATCCCGGCGCAGCCGAACGCCTCGAACCGCTCCTTGCACACCCCGCGGGCGGCGGCGACCGCGTCCTTCAGGAAGGCGCGCGGGTCGAAGTTGGAGCGGTCCTTGGCGAGCCTCCGCCGCACCGCCCCGGTCATGGCCAGCCGGATGTCCGTGTCGATGTTGATCTTGCGCACGCCGTGGCCGATGCCGCGCCGGATCTCCTCGACCGGGACGCCGAAGGTCTCCTTCATCTCCCCGCCGTGCTCGCGGATGACGGCCAGCCACTCCTGCGGAACCGAGGAGGAGCCGTGCATGACGAGGTGCGTGCCCGGGATCTTCGCGTGGATGGCGGCGATGCGGTCGATCGCCAGCGTCTCGCCGTCGGGGCGCCTCGAGAACTTGTAGGCGCCGTGCGAGGTGCCGATGGCGATGGCCAGCGCGTCCACCCCGGTCCTCTCCACGAAGTCGCGCGCCTGGTCGGGATCGGTGAGCAGCGCCTCCCGGCCCAGCTTGCCCGCGGCGCCGGAGCCGTCCTCGTCGTGCGCCCGGCCGGTCTCGAGCGAGCCGAGGCAGCCCAGCTCGCCCTCCACCGACACGCCCACCGCGTGCGCCATCTCCACCACGCGCCGGGTGACCTCCACGTTGTAGGCGTAGGTCGAGGGGGTCTTCATGTCCTCCTGGAGCGACCCGTCCATCATCACCGAGGTGAACCCGGAGCGGAGGGCGGCCACGCAGGTCGCCGGAGAGGCGCCGTGGTCCAGGTGGAGCACCACCGGCAGGTGCGGCCAGGTCTCCACCGCCGCCAGCACCAGGTGGCGCAGGAACGCCTCGCCGGCGTACTTCCGCGCCCCCGCCGACGCCTGCAGGATGACGGGGCTCCCGGTCTCGTCCGCCGCCTGCATGATGGCGTGGATCTGCTCCATGTCGTTCACGTTGAAGGCCGGCACGCCGTAGCCGTTCTCGGCCGCGTGATCCAGGACCTGCCGCAGGGACACCAGTGGCACGTGCGCCTCCTCGCTCCCGCGCCTCAGGCGCGGAAGAGCGCTCCCTTCACCGCCCAGGCCACCGCCTCCGGCGTGAAGCCCAGCTCCTCGAACAGCTCCTGGGCCGGCGCCGACTCGCCGAACCGGTCCAGTCCCACCACCGCGCCGCCGGAGCCGACGGTCCTCCACCAGGTGGCGGAGGAGCCGGCCTCCACCGCCACGCGCGGGAGGCCCGGCGGCAGCACCGCCTCGCGCCAGGCGGCGTCCTGGCGGTCGAAGACGGTCGTGGACGGCATGGAGACGACCCGCACCGGCACGCCCTCCCCGGCCAGGAGCCGGCGTGCGGCCATGGCGAGCTGCACCTCGGACCCGGTGGCGACGATCACCGCGCGCGGGGCCCCGCCCTCGGCCTCGGCCAGCACGTAGCCGCCCCGCTCGGCGGCCCGCGCCGCGCCGCCCTCGCGCCGCTGCGCCGGCAGCGCCTGGCGCGAGAGGAGGAGCGCGGTGGGGCCGTCGCGCCGCTCCACCGCGCAGCGCCAGGCCGCGAACGTCTCGAGGAGGTCGCAGGGACGCCAGACGTCCAGGCCCGGGACGAGCCGGAGGCTGGCCGCGTGCTCCACCGGCTGGTGGGTGGGCCCGTCCTCGCCCACGCCGATGGAGTCGTGCGTGAGGACGAAGACGGTGCGGATCCTCATGAGCGCCGCCATGCGCAGGGCGCTGCGGGCGTAGTCGGAGAAGACGAGGAAGGTCCCGCCGAACGGGAGCAGGCCGCCGTGCAGCGCCATCCCGTTCATGGCCGCGGCCATGCCGAACTCGCGGACGCCCCAGTGCAGGTAGCGGCCCCCTCCCTCGCCTCCGACCACCGCGGCCCCCTTCCATTTCGTCAGGTTCGAGCCGGTCAGGTCGGCCGAGCCGCCCACCATCTCCGGGAGCACACGCGCCAGCGACTCGATCGCCTCCTGCGAGGCCTTCCGCGTGGCGACCGCGTCGGTGCGCGCCGCCGCCGCCAGCAGCGCCTCCTCCATGGCCAGATCGAACCGGTCGGGCAGCTCGCCCGCCATGCGGCGGTGGATCTCCGCGGCCAGGGATCCGTTCGCGCGCGCGTAGGCCTGGAACATGGCCTTCCAGCGCCCGTGCATCTCGGCGCCGCGCGCCCGGGCGTCCCAGGCGGCGCGGACCTCCTCCGGCACCTGGAAGGGCGCGTGCGGCCAGCCCAGGGCCTGGCGCGTGGCGCGCACCTCCTCGGCGCCCAGGGGCGCGCCGTGCACGTCGTGCGTGCCCGCCTTCCCCGGCGACCCCTTCCCGATGACCGTCCGGCAGCAGAGGAGGGAGGGCCGGCGGGTCTCGGCCCGCGCCGCGTCGATGGCGGCCGCGATCGCCTCGGGATCGTGCCCGTCGACGCCCGCCACCACGTGCCACCCGTAGGCCGCGAAGCGGGCCGGCGTGTCGTCCCGGAACCACCCCTCCACCGCGCCGTCGATCGAGATGCCGTTGTCGTCCCAGAAGCACACGAGCTTCCCGAGCCCGAGCACGCCCGCCAGCGAGGCGGCCTCGTGCGAGACGCCCTCCATGAGGCATCCGTCGCCCAGGAACACGTACGTCCAGTGATCGAAGACCGGGAAGCCGGGGCGGTTGAACTCGGCCGCCAGCAGCCGCTCCGCCAGGGCCATCCCCACCGCGTTGGCGAGCCCCTGCCCGAGCGGCCCGGTGGTGGTCTCCACGCCGGGGGTGACCCCGCGCTCGGGGTGGCCCGGCGTGCGCGAGCCGAGCTGCCGGAAGCGCTCGATCTCCTCCATGGGCAGGTCGTACCCGCTGAGGTGGAGCAGGGCGTAGAGCAGCATGGAGCCGTGCCCGTTCGAGAGCACGAACCGGTCCCGGTCCCACCAGGCCGGTTCGGCGGGATCGTGGCGGAGGTAGCGCCGCCACAGCACCTCGGCCACGTCGGCCATGCCCATGGGCATGCCGGGGTGGCCGGAGCTCGCCTTCTGCACCGCGTCCATGGCGAGGACGCGGAGCGCGTCGGCGAGGGCGCTCGGGCCGACCGCCTCTTCCGCTCCACGGGTCAGGGCGAGGTGCATGGCGAGGTTCCCCCCGGGGTCACGTGGCGCGCCGCCTTCGGTCCATGAGCTGCAGGATCATGGGCGTGAAGATGAGCTGCATGGCCAGCTCCATCTTCCCTCCCGGCACGACGATGGAGTTGGGCCGGGACATGAAGGAGCCGTGCAGCATGGAGAGCAGGTACGGGAAGTCGATCCCCTTCGGCTGGCGGAACCGGATCACGAGGAAGCTCTCGTCCGCCGAGGGGATGAAGCGGGCGATGAACGGGTTCGAGGTGTCCACCGTCGGGACCCGCTGGAAGTTCACGTGCGTCCGGGAGAACTGCGGGCAGATGTAGCGCACGTAGTCCGGCATCCGGCGCAGGATCGTGTCCACCACCGCCTCGGTCGAGTAGCTGCGAAGGGACCGGTCCCGGTGGATCTTCTGGATCCATTCCAGGTTGATGATGGGCACCACGCCCACGAGCAGGTCGGTGTGGCTGGCGACGTCCACCTCGCCCGCCACCACGCCGCCGTGCAGCCCCTCGTAGAAGAGCAGGTCCGTGCCCGCCGGCACGTCCTCCCACGGCGTGAACGTGCCGGGCTCCTGGCCGTGGGGCGCCGCCTCGGCCTCGTCGTGCAGGTACTTGCGCACGCGCCCGCGGCCCGTCTCGCCGTAGTCCCGGAAGAGGGTCTCCAGCTCGCCGAAGAGGTTCGCCTCCGGGCCGAAGTGCGACAGCCCGCGGCCCTGCTTCTGCTCCTCGGCCACCCGGGCCCGCATCTCGGCCCGGTCGAACCGGTGGAAGGCGTCGCCCTCCACGATGGTCGCGTCGATCTTCTCGCGCCGGAAGATGTGCTGGAAGGTCTTCGTCACCGTGGTGGTCCCGGCGCCCGACGATCCGGTGACGGCGATGACCGGGTGCTTCACCGACATGGCGTCGCTCCTCGGCCTCAGGGCTCGCGCAGGAGCGAGCGGACGTTGAACAGCGGGTTCGTGTAGGGGCGGTCGGTGCCGGCGTCGTGCTCGGCGTGGTAGCGGACCAGGCGCTCGATCTCGCTCCGGGAGCCCAGGATGACCGGGACGCGGTCGTGGAGCGCGCGCGGCACCACGTCGAGGAGCCGGCCGCGGCCGGTCGAGGCCAGCCCACCGGCCTGCTCCACGATCATGGCCGCGGGCGACACCTCGTAGAGGAGCCGGAGCCGCCCCGGCCGGGAGGGATCCTTGGTGTCGCGCGGGTACAGGAACACGCCGCCGCGGAGGAGGATCCGGTGCACCTCCGCCACCAGCGAGGCCACCCAGCGCATGTTGAAGTCGGCCCCGCGGGGCCCGGTGCGCCCGGCCAGGCACTCGTCGACGTAGCGGCGCACCGGCGGCTCCCAGAACCGCTCGTTCGACGCGTTGATGGCGAACTCGCGGGTCTCCTCCGGGATGTGCAGGTCGGGATGCGTGAGGACGAACTCCCCGACCGCCGGGTCGAGGGTGAACCCGTTCACGCCGCAGCCGGTCGTGAAGACGAGCATGGTGGACGGGCCGTAGATGGCGTACCCGGCGCACACCTGGCGCGCGCCCGGCTGGAGGAAGGCGCTCACGCCCGGGTCGCCCTCCCCGTCCGGCCGCTGCAGGATCGAGAAGATGGTCCCCACCGAGACGTTCACGTCGAGGTTGGACGAGCCGTCCAGCGGGTCGTACGCGAGCAGGTACTTTCCGCGGGGGTAGCGCCCCGGGACCGGGTAGGGAACCTCCATCTCCTCCGAGGCCATGCCGGCGAGGATCCCGCCCCACTCGCAGGCGCTGAGCAGGATCTCGTTGGCCAGGACGTCCAGCTTCTGCTGGCGCTCCCCCTGGCTGTTGGCGGTGGCGGCGGGGCCCAGGGCGCCGGCCAGCCTGCCGCGCGCGAGCAGCGCGGCGATCTGCTTCAGGGCGGTGGCGAGGTCGAGCAGGAGCGCGCTGAACTCCCCGGTGGCGCCGCAGGCGCGGCGCTGCTCCTCGATCACGAACTTGGCGAGCGTGGTCCTGTTCCTCATCGGGCTCATCGAGCCTCCTCGCCGTCCGCGAAGACCCGGCTGGCGCGGATGTCGTCCGCCTCCAGGGTCACCAGCTCCTCGCGCCTCACGCTCCCGGCCGGGCGGGCGAAGAGGCGGCTGGCATGGCGCAGGCGGGCGCGGTCGATGGCGTTCCGGATCGACCGGCCGTTGGCGAAGCGCGGGCGCAGCATGCGGCGGGCGATGTACTCCTGCATCGCCTCGCGGGCCGCCGGGCTGAAGCCGTA
>DATIUR010000484.1:0-3299 GCA_035466675.1 Anaeromyxobacteraceae bacterium
ACCGCGATGGCGTCGTGGCCCAGGGCGGCCGCAAGGAACGCGGCGATCTCCGCACGCCGGCGCCCCGGCCCGGGCTCCGCCCCGGCCAGCAGCGCCAGGTCGAGCACCAGCCCGGCGTGCGCCCGCACGGCCTCGGCGAAGGCCTCGGGAGCGCTGAACGGGCCGGGCCCGCGCCGGGGCCGAAGGGACCGGGCCACCAGGATCCGGGCTGCCGGGGCGAGCTCGCCGGGCCCGGCCAAGCGCACCTCGCCGGGGAGGCGCGCCCGGGCGGCCTCGACGTCGTAGCGCTCGAGCTCGCCGTCCACCAGGGCGGCGAGCCAGTCCTGATCGTGAAGGTCGATGGGCACGGCGCGGAGAGCGTCCGCGTCCAGTGTACCGCCTCCGCGCCCCGGAGGAGCGGCCTACTTGACCGCCTTGACCCGCCCCTTCTTCTCCGCCTCCGGCTCCTCGGGCGCCGGGACGGGCTGCGGGCCGCGGCGGATGCCGAACTTCTCGAGGAGCTGCCCCTCGATCCGCTGGAGGATCTCGGGGTGCTCGCGCAGGAAGGTCTTGGCCTGCTCGCGCCCCTGGCCGATCCGCTCGCCGTCGTAGCTGAACCAGGCGCCGCTCTTCTCCACCACGTTCTCCTGGGCGGCCAGGTCGAGCAGGTCGCCCTCGTGGCTGATCCCCTGCCCGTACATGATGTCGAACTCGACCTCCTTGAAGGGAGGGGCGACCTTGTTCTTCACCACCTTCACCCGCGTCCGGTTCCCGATCACCTGCTCGCCGTCCTTGATGGCGCCGATGCGGCGGATGTCGAGGCGCTGGGTGGCGTAGAACTTGAGGGCGTTGCCGCCGGTGGTGGTCTCCGGGTTCCCGAACATCACGCCGATCTTCATCCGGATCTGGTTGATGAAGACGACGATGGTCTGCGACTTCGAGATGGTCCCGGTGAGCTTGCGGAGGGCCTGGCTCATGAGCCGCGCCTGCACGCCCATGTGCGCGTCGCCCATCTCGCCCTCGAGCTCGGCCTTGGGCACGAGCGCCGCCACCGAGTCGATGACCAGCACGTCGATGGCGCCGGAGCGCACCAGCGTCTCGGTGATCTCGAGCGCCTGCTCGCCGGTGTCCGGCTGCGAGATGAGCAGGTCGTCGGTGCGCACGCCCAGCTTGCGGGCGTAGGCGACGTCGAGCGCGTGCTCGGCGTCCACGAAGGCGGCGATGCCGCCCTTCTTCTGGGCCTCGGCGATGGCGTGCAGGGCCAGGGTGGTCTTGCCGGAGGACTCCGGCCCGTAGATCTCGATGATGCGGCCGCGCGGGAACCCGCCCACCCCGAGCGCGATGTCGAGCGAGACCGAGCCCGACGAGACCGCCTGCACGTCCTTCACCAGCGCGTCCTCGTTGCCGAGGCGCATGATCGAGCCCTTGCCGAAGGCCTTCTCGATGGACGAGACGGCCAGCTCGATCGCCTTCTCCTTCTCCGGTCCCACGGGCATCTTCGATCTCCTTGCGAGGGGGTCCTTGTAGCAACGCCCCCTGACAGCGAGCCTGAACGGAGGGATACTGAACAGATGAGCGGGTGGAGTCAAGATCCCCGACCGGTTCGGCGGGGCGGGTCGGGAGCGGGTCGAGGAGGCGATTGCGCCGCACGCGGCTCACGCGGCGTCGCCGCCCGGATGCGGGCATGAGCCGCGAATCAGGCCTCCGCGCCGCCCCCGCCCACCAGGAAGCCGCCCGGCTCGAGCCCCAGCCGGCGCACGGCCGTCTCCCACCGGGCGGCGAGCGGCACGTCGAAGACGAGGTCGTCCTGCAACTCCATGGGAAGCCAGGCGCCGCCGGCCACCTCGCGCTCCACCTGGTTCGGCCCCCAGCCGGCGTAGCCGAGCAGGAGCAGGAACGGCCCCGCCTCCGGCCCCCGCACCACCGACTCGAGCAGCTCGCGCGAGCCGCCCAGCGCGAGGCCGTCGCCCACCGCCACCGCGCCGTCCTCGACCAGGAACGGCTGGGGGCGGTGCAGGATCCAGAGGCGCTCCGGGCTCACCGGGCCCCCGACCAGGACCGGCCCCGCGGCCCGCCCGGCCTTCCGGGCGGCCCGGAGGAGATCCTCGTCCACCTCGCCGAGGACGTCGGCGACCTCGATGGGCGCCGGGCGGTTGACCACGAACCCGAGCGCGCCCTCGCCGTGGTGCTCGGCCATCAGGACGAGCGAGCCGGCGAAGTTGGGGTCCGGGAGCGTCGGGGCGGCCACCAGGAACCCCGGGGCGAGTCCGCGTTCGGTGTCGGCCATCGCTCCTCCCGCCGCAGGAGGTGCGGCACCCCGCGATCTCACCAGGGTGGCGCCCGGACGCAAGGGGCCAGATGGCCGGGACACAGGAGGGGCCCGGCCCGGCTGCGCGCGCGGCCGACGCGCAGCGGATCGCGCCGGCCGGCTACGCCGTCCGTCCCGCGGCGCCCAGCGGAGCGCGGGCCACCGCCTCGTAGCGCGCCCCCTTCGGCGAGAGGTGCGACTCGAAGAGGACCATCTCCGAGGCCCGCCAGGCGACGGCCTCCTCCTCGCGCGCCCCCGCCAGCGCGCCGGCGATCCCCGGGTTGCCTCGCCCCTCGCGCGCGCGCCCCAGGGTGAGGTGTCCGGCGAAGGGCCGGTCCTCGGGCGGGAACCCGAGCGGCGCGAGGCGGCGGCCCAGGTCCAGGACGAGCGCGCGCAGCGTGGCGAGGTCGCCCCCGACGCCGAGCCACACCACCCGGGGGCGCCGCGCGTTCGGGAAGCCCCCGGCGCCGCGCACCTCGAGCGAGAGCGGCCCCGGCGCGGCCCGCGCCGCCTCGGCCATCGCCTCGCCCACCGCGGCCACGCGCTCCTCGGGAACGGCGCCGAGGAACTGGAGGGTGAGGTGGACGCTCTCGGGCGCCACCCAGCGGATGTCGCCCTCGGCGCGGCCCGCGGCGCGGCGCAGCTCGCCCTGGGCCGCTCGGATGCGCCGGCGGACCGCGTCGGTCGGCTCGAGGGCGACGAAGAGGCGGCGGGTGGCGCGGTCGGGATCCACGCGCCCCGAGACTATCCGAGGTCGGGCCTGCGGTCGCGGTCTTGCGCCGCCGCTTGCGGGCGCACCGGGCGAGCCCTGATGATGGGCGGCGGCGCCTTCGCGCCGGTGGTCACGACGAAGTGGGGACGATCATGCGCACGACGTGGACGCTCGTTCTCGGCCTGCTCGCGGTCCTTCCGGCGGCGGCGGACGGAGGCGACTTCCGGTGCCTCCGGTCGGTAGGCTCGAAGACGCCGCTCAGGCTGCAGTTCACCTTCCCCGCCGAGGGCAAGCCGGATT
>DATIUR010000485.1:0-6702 GCA_035466675.1 Anaeromyxobacteraceae bacterium
CCGCCGGCGGGTCGGCCGCCCGGCGCGGAGGTCATCGCGATGGCGCTCCTCTCGAACCTCGGCTCGCGGCTGCCGCGCCGCTGGAAGCCCTCCGTCTACCGGGCGCTGAGCCTCTACCCGCCCTTCCGGGGCGCGGGCATCCGCGTGGCGAAGGTCTCCGAGGACCTGCGCACCTTCGAGGTGCGGACCGCGTTCCGCTTCTGGAACCGGAACTACGTCGGCACGCAGTTCGGCGGCTCGCTCTACGCGATGTGCGATCCGTTCTTCATGCTCATCCTCATGGAGGCGCTCGGACCGGGCTACGTGGTCTGGGACAAGGCGGCGGCCATCCGCTTCCGCCGGCCCGGGCGCGGCCCGGTCCGCGCCGTCTTCCACGTCCCCGCCGAGCGGGTGGAGGAGATCCGGCGGGCGGCGGACGGCGCGCCCAAGGTGGAGCCCGTCTTCCGGGTCGAGGTGCGGGACGAGGCGGGCGAGGTGGTGGCCGAGGTCGAGAAGACGCTCCACGTGCGGCGGAGGTAGCTCCCGGCCGAGAGACACGAAGCCCCGGATCCTCGCGGACCCGGGGCGGCGGGTGGTCGAGCCTCGACGGGTTCCTACGCCTTGCGCGACTCGGGCGCCTCGACCGGCTTCTTCATCGAGGCCAGGGCGCCGATGGCCGCGCCCACGAACGCCCCGCCCACCGCGAAGAGGGAGGCCACCGCCGTCACGCCCAGCACCATCCCGAACACGATCAGGGCCCGGACCAGGAAGGTCGCCTGGAGCGGCGTCCCGAAGATCCCGCCCGCCAGCAGCACGCCCGCGTAGCCGCCGTAGAGCAGCGAGGGGAGGAGGGCCACCGCCAGGAAGACCGCGAGGCCGACGCCGGCGCCGATGAGGGTGGGGAGCTTGTTCGTCCTGGTCGTCATGGCGTTCTCCTCTTCCTTGTCTCGGGGCCGTCCATTCGGCCACCCGTTCCCTTCGCTCTGCACCGCGCCTGCCATCGGCGCCGGCGCGTGATCCCGGTCGCTTGCGCCGGGCCCTGTCGGGGAATCCCGACGCGGCGGCGCGGCGTCCCGACGGGCGCTCGGCCGGGGTGCGGTAGAGTGCCGCATGCCGAGCCTCGAGCTGGCGGCCCTGGTCATGGCTCTCTCCCTCTCCTCCCCGGCCGACCCCGCCTCCGGGGGCGACTCGTTCCTGCGGACGTTCGCCGAGACGCGCGGCTTCTCGCGCGGCCGGCCGGCGTCGGCCTCGGTCACGCCCGACGGGCGCGCCGCGCTCTTCCTCCGGGCGCCGCCCCGCGGGCGGGCGCAGGCGCTCCTCGAGACCGACGTCGCCACCGGCGCGACGCGCGTCCTCCTCGACCCGGCCGCGGACGCGGCGCGCGAGCTCGGGCCCGAGGAGCGGGCGCGCCTCGAGCGGCAGCACGTCACCGCGCGCGGCGTGACCGCATTCCGGCTCTCGAAGGACGGGCGGAGGGTGGTCGCCGAGGCGTCGGGAGAGGTCCATCTCGTGGACCGGGCCTCCGGCAAGGCGCGCCGGCTGCGCGCCGCCGACGGGGCGGTGACGCCGCGCCTCTCGCCCGACGGGAGGAAGCTCGCCTTCGTGCGGGGAGGGGAGCTGCACGTGCTCGACCTCGCCTCCGGCCGCGGCCGGCAGGTGACGCGGGGCGCGAAGGAGTGGCTCACCCACGGGCTGGCCGAGTTCGTGGCCCAGGAGGAGATGGCCCGCTACGAGGGGTTCTGGTGGTCGCCCGACGGGCGCCGGCTCGCCTACCAGGAGACGGACGAGCGCGAGGTGGAGAAGCTCTCCATCGCCGATCCCTTCCGCCCGGAGCGGGAGCCCGTCCGCTTCGCCTACCCCCGGGCCGGGACGGCCAACGCGAAGGTGCGGCTCGGCGTCGTGCCGGCGCGGGGCGGCGGGACGGTCTGGATCCGCTGGGACGCGCGGCGCTTCCCCTACCTCGCCACGGTCCGGTGGCCGGAGAAGGGGCCGCTCACCCTGCTCGTCCAGAACCGGGCCCAGACCGAGGAGCGGCTGCTCGCCGCCGACCCGGCCACCGGCCGGACGCGGGTCCTGCTCGAGGAGCGCGACGAGGCGTGGCTGAACCTCGATCAGGACTTCCCCCGCTGGCTCGACGACGGGAGCGGCTTCCTGTGGGTGAGCGAGCGGAACGGGGGTCCCGAGCTCGAGCTGCGGGGCCCGGACGGCTCGCTCCGGGCCTCGCTGGTGCCCGCCTCCGCCGGGTTCGTCGCGCTCGCCGGCGTGGACGGGAGGCGGGGCCTCGCCTGGTTCACCGCCTGCGGGGACGACCCCACGCAGGAGCGGCTCTTCCGCGTGTCTCTCTCCGGAGGGGCGCCGCAGGAGGTCCCGGTGGGGGAGGGGCCGGCCCAGGTCTCGGCCTCGCTCTCGGAGGACGGGTCGGCCCTGCTCGTCACGCGCGCCGGCGAGCGCGAGCTGCAGCGCGTCGCGGTACACCGGACCGACGGCGCGCGGCTGGCCGAGCTGCCCTCGGTGGCCATCGAGCCGCCCCTCCGGATGACCGCCGAGATCCGGAAGGTCGGCCCGGGCGAGGGGCTGTGGACGACGGTGGTCCGGCCGGGCCGGCTCGAGCCGGGGCGGAGGCTGCCGGTGGTCCTGTCGGTGTACGGGGGCCCCGGGCCCGCGGCCGGGACGCCCCAGGGGGCCGCGCGCCACGCGGGCCGGCGGCTGCTCGACCAGTGGCTCGCCGACCGGGGGTTCGTGGTCGTCGCGGCGGACGGGCGTGGGACCCCGCGCCGGGGCCGGGCCTTCGAGCGCGCGCTCCGGGGAGACTTCTCGCTCCCGCTCGAGGACCAGGTGGCGGCGCTCCGGGCGCTCGCCGCCGAGGTTCCGGAGATGGACCTCTCCCGCGTGGGCGTCTGGGGCTGGTCGTACGGAGGATACATGTCGGCGCTGGCGGTGCTGCGCCGCCCCGACGTCTTCAAGGCCGCGGTGGCCGGCGCGCCGGTCGTGGACTGGCGCGACTACGACACGCACTACACCGAGCGGTACCTGGGGCTGCCGCAGGAGAACGCGGAAGCCTACGCGCGCAGCTCGCTCCTGGGAGACGCCCCGAGGCTCTCCCGGCCGCTCCTGCTCGTCCACGGGACGGCCGACGACAACGTCTACCTCTTCCACTCGCTCAAGCTCGCCGACGCGCTCTTCCGGGCCGGGCGGCCCTTCGAGATCGTTCCGCTCGCCGGCGCGACGCACATCGACCGCGACCCGGAGGCGACCGAGCGCCTCTGGGAGCGGGCGGCGGCGTTCCTGGCGGAGCACCTGTAGGCCCCCGCGCGGCGGGCCGGCCGGAGGCCTGCTGCTGCCACGGGCTCAGACCAGCGGGTTCACCCAGCGAAGCCCCGAGAAGCGGCCGAAGTCGGCGTCGTTCGAGTGAAGCTCGCAGCCGTGCTCGATGGCGAGGGCGGCGAGATGGGCGTCGGTGGTGAGGGCCCCGGCCACGCCGGCCGCGCGAAGAAGGCTCCCGAGGACGGCCAGGTGGCGCGGGCCGGGGTCGAGCACGAAGACGTTGGGCCGCTCGTACCAGGACTCCACGAGCGGGAGGGCCTCCTCGGGCCGCATCGGCGTCGTGAGCACGGCCGGATGCGTCATGAGCCGGAGGAAGCCCAGGCTCACGGCCCAGGGGAGCCCGATCGGATCGCCGGACCGGACCGTGCGCTCCCACCAGGCGCGCGCCGTCGCATGGAATGGGGCCTGCGCCGCGTGGGCGTAGACGAGCAGGTTCACGTCGGGGACGATCACCCGTCTATCTCGCCGCGGAAGTTCTGGACCTCGAGCTCGTCCGCCAGCTGGTTCAGCCGGAGCGCGTCCACGCCCGGCCGCAGGCCGCTCCGGTGCGGTTTCACGGCGAACGGCCGCGCCCTCGCGGCCGGCTCCTGCCCGGAGAGGCCGCGCCGGAGCACCTCGTTCAGGACCTGCTTGAACGGAGCGCGCCGGGCGTGGGCGAGCCGGGAGAGCTTCTCGGCCACGTCCGGGTCGAGGGTGACGGTGGTGCGCATGGAGGCATCATGATGCGCTGGAGGATGCGCGTCAAGATGCGCCCATCCTGGCGGATCGGGCGCCCGCTACTGCTTCAGCGCCGGCCGGTGCGCCTCCTCCTCGAACCCGTGGGCGAGGAGGAAGTGGTAGACGGGGTACGGCTCGTCGCCGCCGCCGCCCACCAGCTCGAACACGAAGTGGCCCGGCTCCCCCTCCGGATCGGGCACGGCCTGCACGAAGAGGACGTCGCGCACCTCGATGACGATCTCGCCCAGCACGTGCTTGCCTCGCACGAGCTGGACGATGGGGACCCGGTCCTCGTCCTCGTCGAGGTGCCAGTGCAGGTCGTCCTGGTCGTAGAGGTAGGAGTCGGGCGTGCCGGCGCGCAGGATGCAGTTCCCGTGGCGGCGGAGCCAGCGCCAGAAGCGGTCGAACTGGAGCGTGGTGCCGGTCTCGACGGTGACGGCCATGGCGGGAATATAGCGGGCCCGGCTGCCGGCGGGCGAGGAGGGGCCGGCGCGCGAGCACGGGAGGGGCGCTCAGTCGCCCTCGACGCCGGCGCGGAAGAGGGCCAGGCCGGCCGGCTCGGCCCGCTCGATCTCTGCCCGGCGCCGCGGCCAGTCGGGGTGCTGCCAGGGGTAGAGGAAGGCGTCCGGGTGCGGCATGAGGCCCAGGATGCGCCCGGTGGCGTCGGTCACCCCCGCCACGCCGCGGGCCGAGCCGTTGGGGTTCTCGGGCCACGACCCGGTGGGCCGGCCCGCCGCGTCCACGTAGCGGAAGGCCACCTGCCCCCGCGCCTCGAGCCGCGAGAGGGCGGCCTCCGACTCGACCACGAACCTGCCCTCGCCGTGGCGCGCCGGGACGTCGAGCGTTCCCAGGCCGCGCGTCCAGACCGAGCGCGAGACCGGGTCGACGGCCAGCCGCACCCAGGCGTCCCGGTAGCCGAGCCGCTCGTTGTCGGCCAGGGCGGCCCGGGGGACGAAGTCGGCCGGCCCCTCCTCCGGCCCGGGCAACAGGCCCAGCCGCACCAGCGCCTGGAAGCCGTTGCAGATGCCGACGACCCGCCCGCCCCCGGCCAGGAAGGCGGAGAGGTCCTGGCGCAGGTGCGCGCGCACCCGCGTGGCGAGCACGAACCCGCTCGCGATGTGGTCGCCGTAGGAGAAGCCGCCCACGAACGCGAGCACGCCGTAGTCGGTCATGGGCCGCGGGGCGCGCCGGGCGAAAAGGTCGGTGAGGTGGACGAGGTCGGGCTCGGCCCCCACCAGGCGGAAGGCGCAGGCCGTCTCCTCCTCGCAGTTGAGGCCGAGGCCGACCGGCACGAGCACGCGGACGGGCCTCCTCACGGCGCGGCCCCCTGCCCCTTCCAGGCGGCGGCCAGCTCGGCCACCGGCGCGTTCACCACGGGCCTCCGCCCGAGGTCCACGAGCAGTCGCCCGCTCGCGTCGAAGATCCCGACCCGGGCGGCGGCGGGCCCGATCCGGCGCAGGACCTCGGGGGCGGCGTCGGGCCGGCAGGCGAGCAGCATCCGCCCGCAGGACTCCCCGAAGAGGAGCGCCTCCCAGCCCGGTCCGCCCTCCTGCGGGGCGAGGTCGAGGTCCACCCGCAGGCCCAGGCCGGAGGCCCGGGCCATCCTGAACAGGGCGGGCAGGAGGCCCCCGCGCCCCACCGCGTGGGCCGCGGTCACGAGCCCGTCGCGCAGCGCGCCGGCCATGGCCAGGTAGCGCGGCCAGAAGTCGGCCGGGCGGCAGCGGGGGACCTCGCCGCCCGGCTCGCCCCGGTGGGCGGCCCACTCGCTCGCGCCCAGCTCGTCGCGGGTCTCGCCCGCGACGAGGAGCACCGTGCCGGCCTCGCCCGCCTCGAGGGTGACGGCCCTTCGAACGTCGTCCACGAGGGCGATGGCCGAGGCGAGCAGGGTGGGGGGGATGGAGATGCGGCGGCCGCCCACCACCGCGTCGTTCTTCATCGAGTCCTTGCCGGAGACGAGCGGCACGCCGTAGGCGACGCAGATCTCGGCGAGGCCCTTCGAGGCCCGCACCAGCTGGGCGAGCTTGTGGCGCGCGTCCGGGTTGGAGGGGCCCTCCAGCGGATCGGGCCAGCAGTAGTTGTCGAGCGCGGCGATCCGGTCCGGGCGGGCGCCGGCGGCGAGCACGCGGCGCACCGCCAGGTCCACCCCCGCCTGCGCCATGGCGTGCGCGTCGTGGTCGGAGTAGCTGGGGAAGACCCCCTCGGCGAGGGCGTATCCGGCGTGGCCGCCGTCGTGCGAGACGAGGAAGACGCTGGCGTCGGAGGGCACGTCGCGGTGGGCGCCCACCCAGGGCTTCACCACGGTGAGGCCCTTCACCTCGTGGTCGTAGGTCCGGGCGAGGAGCTCGTTCGACCGCAGGTCGAAGCGGCCCAGGAAGGCCCGGGCCAGCGCCGTCCCCTCCTCGGACGACGGGACCGGGCGTCGGGCGACGGGAGCGGGCGCGGGCGGGCTCCACTCGGCCACGAGCCGCATCTCCGGATCGCCCTCGTGCAGGAACTCGAGCGGGAGGAGGGCGACGGTGCGCTCGCCGTGGCGGACGTCGAAGAAGCCGTCCGCGGTGAACTCGCCCAGGTCGGTCGCCTCCACCTCGCGGCGGCGGGCCAGGGAGAGGAACGCCTCCAGCTGGCCGGGCGGGACGGCCACGGTCATCCGCTCCTGCGCCTCGGAGACCAGGATCTCCCAGG
>DATIUR010000486.1:0-6688 GCA_035466675.1 Anaeromyxobacteraceae bacterium
CGGCGCCCTGGCCGACAAGCTCGCCCTCGGCGACCGGCTCACCGCGAGCGGCGATCACCGCGGAGCCCTCTTCGCCTACCAGGACGCCGTCTACCTCGATCCGAGGAACGCGGCCGCGCGGGTCAAGCTCGGGCGGGCGTACGCGGCGCTCCGCTACCGGGACCAGGCGATGCAGCAGTACGCGCAGGCCCTGGCCATCGATCCGGACAGCGCGGAGGCGAAGCGGGCCATGGAGGAGGCGAAGAGCACGCCCGCCCCGCCCTCCGCCGCGCCGCAGGCGCCCCGGACGGCTGCCGCGAAGGACCTGCGCCAGGCGCCCGCCGAGGTCGCCGCCGCCCCGGTGGCGCCCGCACCGGCCGCGGCCGCCCCGGCCCCGGTCACGGCCGCGAGCCTGCCCCGCGTCTACCGCCTGCCCGAGGCGCAGCCGACGCAGGGGCCGGTGCAGGCGCCCGGCGCGGTCGGTCCGGAGAGCGAGCCCGCCGCCGTCGCCAGGCCCCAGGACGCGCCGCCGGCGCAGCCGGCCGGGGCGGGCCCGACCGCGCGGGAGCGCTACAAGGCGGCGGTGGCGCTGATGGCGAGCCGGGAGTACACGAAGGCGATCGCCGAGCTGGACGCCGCCATCGCGCAGGATCCCAACCTCGGCGTCGCCTACGCCGCGCGGGCGAGCGCGCGGTTCGGGCTGGGAAAGTACCGTGAGTCGGCCGAGGATTACCGCGCGGCCCTGGGTCTCGCGCCGCAGCTCGGCACCCCGCTCTACGGCCTCGGCGAATGCCACCGGATCCTGGGCGAGCCGGCCGCCGCGGCCGACTACTACGCCCAGTACGCCCAGAGCACGGCCCCGGACGTGCGCGAGGACCTGCGCGAGCTGGCCCGCAAGCGGGCGGCCGAGCTGGGCCGCTGAGGCGGCGTCGTCCGGCGTGGCGCGGACGATCTCCGCCGTCACGACGCCAGCGCCAGCGCGGCCGCGCAGAGGAGGAGCAGCGCGGCGGCGGCGAGCCAGCGGCCCGGGGCGCCCGGGTCCGGCCAGGCCGCCGGGGCCGGCTGCTCGCCGGGAGAGGCCCGGTCCGCGCCGGCGAGCGGGTCCGAATAGGCGAGCGTCGTCCCGCCCAGCGCGATCTCGTCGCCGGGCACCAGGGCCCGCTCGCCGCGGAGCCGGCGGCCATTCAGCGCGAGCCCGTTCTTCGACCCCAGGTCCTCCACCGTCACGCCTCCCGCGCCGACGCGCACGCGGGCGTGCAGCCGCGAGGCGAGGGGATCGGGGATCCGCAGGTCGGCGCCGGCGCCGCGGCCGAGGGTCTGCTCGGGGCCGAGCGCCAGCCGCTCCCCGGCGGCCGGTCCGGAGAGGACGAGGAGGTGGGGCCCGGGGAGGCCCTCGCCGCCTCCGGCGGCGGCGCGCAGGAGCGCGCCGGCGGCGGCCCGCGTGTCGGGCGCATCCGCCGTCTGCCGCGGCGCGGAGCCACCTGTGTCCCGGGCCGGGCGGGGTGGGGTGGCGCGGCGCACGGGTCGCGATCCTCCAAGCTCCGTGCCACCGCGAAGTGGGCGAACCCCCGGCTCCTCGGTCGCGGGCGGGCCGGTCCCCGGCCCCGGGCGTGCGCGCCCCGGCCGCGCTCGCCGCCCCGGGGCCGACGGCGGATCTCTCCCAGCGTGGCGATGGGGTCGAGCACCGCGTCGGGCGGCACGCGCCGGATCGACCGGCCGTCGGAGAGGAAGCGGATCGCGCCCTCGTCCGTCCGCAGGACCACCGCGCCCGCGGCGCGCCAGCGGTCGATCGCCTCGGCGTGCGGGAACCCCCAGGGGTTTCCGCGGCCCAGGCTCACCACCGCGAAGCGGGGCGCCGCGGCGGCCACGAACGCCTCCGAGGAGCTGGTCCGGCTTCCGTGGTGGGGCACCTTCACCACGTCCGCCCGGAGCCCGCCCCGCGCCACCGCCGCCTCCTCGCCGCGCGCCTCGACGTCGCCCGGGAAGAGGAACGCGGTCGTCCCGTAGCGGACGCGCACCACCAGGGAGGCGTCGTTCGTGCCGAGGCCGGCGCGCTCCCCGCCGGAGACCTCGAACCGGACCCCGGCGCGCTCCCAGGCGTCGCCCGGCAGGAGCGGCACGGGGCGGGGCCAGGGCGAAAGGGCGATCCGGACCGCCTCGTGGCCCGGGTCGCCGTTCGTGAAGAGGTAGTCCGCCGGGAGGGAGAAGGCCACCGCCCCGAGCCCGAGGGCGTGGTCCGGGTGGGGATGGGAGACGAAGACCGCCGCCAGGCGCCCGACGCCGAGGTCGCGCAGCAGGGGCAGCACGTCGCGCGCGCCCGGGTCGTAGGAGCCGTCGACCGATCCCCCGCCGTCCACCAGCACGGCGGAGCCGTCGGGAAGCCGGAGGAGCGCGGCGTCCCCCTGGCCCACCGACAGGAAGGTGACCTCGAGCCCTCCGCGGAGGCGGGCGGAGAGGCGCCGGACCTCGGCGGGAAGGACGAGGCAGGCCGCGGCCAGCGCGGCCAGCGCGACGCGCCGCCGCCCGGCGGCCCTCCCCGCCAGGACCGCGAGCGCGAGGGCGCAGGCCGCGCCGGCAGGGCCGGGGGAGCCCACGCCGAGCGTGCCCCAGGAGGGCGCGGCCGCGGCGTCGGAGAGCGCGAGCAACAGCGAGGCGAGGGGCCAGGCGGCCAGGAGGAAGGGAGTCGCCAGGGCCGGCGCGAGCGCACCCGCGGCTGCGGCGAGGGCGGCCGCCACGGTGAGCGCGGACCCGACCGGAAGGCCCACCACGTTGGCGAGCACGCCCAGGAGCGGCACCTGCCGGAAGTGGAGCGCGAGCACCGGGGCCGTGGCCATCGAGGCGGCCGCGGTGGCGCAGGCGCCGGCCACCAGGGGCTCGACCAGCCGCGCCCGCCAGGTCCCCGGCGCGGCGCGGGGAACGGGGAGGGCCCGGCGCAGCGGGCCGGCCCACAGGACCAGCCCCGCCACCGCCGCGAAGGAGAGCTGCAGGGACGGATCGAGCAGCGCGCCCGGCTCGGCGGCGAGCAGGGCCAGCGCGCCGAGGGCGAGCGTGTTCAGCGGCTCGGGCTCCCGGTCGAGCAGGGCCCCGGCGAAGACGGCCAGGGCGGCCACCGCGGCGCGCAGCACCGGCACCTGCGCGCCGGTCGCGAGCGCGTAGACCACCGCCACCGGGACGGCCGCCGCCGCCGAGATGCGGCGCGCGTCCCAGCGCCCCGCGATCGCCTCGATCCGGAGGAGGAGCGCCCGGAGCATCCGCTCCAGCCCGAAGGCGACCACCACCAGGTGGAAGCCGGACACGGCCAGGACGTGGGCGAGGCCGCTCCGGGCGAAGGACAGGGTCGTGGCCGGGTCGAGGGCCCCCCGGTCGCCGGTGCCGATGGCCCGGACCACGCCGCGCTCCCGGGGCGGCAGCACCCCGGTCGCCTCCGCGAAGCGCGCGCGGGCCCTCTCCAGGGTTGCGAGAGGGCTGGGCGGCGCCACGCGGACGGGCGGGTAGAGCGCGGTGGCGCGGAACGACACTCCCCGCGCCGCAAGGTGGAAGGCGGCGTCGCGTCCCCCGGGGTTCCGCGGACCCGGCGGAAGCTCGAGGCGGGCGACGATCCGCACCCGGTCGCCGAGCGAGAGTGGCCACGCCACCGGGGGCGAGAGCACCTCGTGGCCGCGTCCGTCGCTCGCTCGCAGGAGGAAGCGGATCCGCTGGCCGGCGGGAATCGGCACGCTGGTGACGGTCCCCTCGATGGTGGCAGGCCCCTCCGGAGCGGTCGCCGGGCTCGCCCGCGAGGCGCTCGCCGCGGCCCATCCGGCGAGGGCGAAGGCCGCGGGCGCCGCGGGAGGGGAGAGGCCCAGCAGCAGGAGCGGCGCCAGCCAGGCCGGGAAGCCGGGCCCGGCGACGCCCGCGCAGGCGCCGCAGGCGAAGGCGATCGCCGGCGCGACGAGGGGCCGCCGCGTCGCCATTACCCACATCGTGCCGCCCTGTCGGGGTGGGTCGGACCATCGGCGATTTCCTGAGTAATATTGACCAAAAACGAAGCTTGTGCTAGCGTGCGCCGGCTAAGCCCCCGCCGCGGCCGCCCACTCCCTCCGGGCGCGCCGGCGAGCGCGATCGGGCAGGAGAAGGAATGTCCGCAACCCTCTTGAATCAGGCGTCCCCGGCTTTCAAGGTCGGGGACATGGCGGTGTATCCCGGCCAGGGCGTCGGGGAGGTGATGGGGATCGAGCACAAGGAGGTGGCCGGCCAGCGGCAGTCCTTCTACGTGCTGCGGATCCTCGAGAACGGGATGAAGATCCTCATCCCGATGAACAAGGTGAACTCGGTCGGGCTGCGCGAGATCATCGGCGAGAAGGACGTCCGCCGCGTCTACACGATCCTGCGCGAGAAGGAGGTCTCGGTCGACTCGACCACCTGGAACCGGCGCTACCGGGAGTACATGGACAAGATCAAGACCGGGAGCGTCTTCGAGATCGCCGAGGTTCTGCGCGACCTCTACCTGCTTCGCTCGGACAAGGACCTGTCCTTCGGCGAGCGGAAGATGCTCGACACGGCCCGGTCGCTCCTCATCCGGGAGCTTGCCATCGCCAAGGCCTGCCACGAGGACGACGTCGAGCAGGATCTCAAGAAGATCTTCAACATCTGCTGAGGCGCGGATGGCCCGGCGCGAGCGCGCCAGGGCCGGCCCGGGGCTGCCGCGCGGACTCGCGTCCGGGCGGCGGTCGCGCATCGTGGGTCCGGGGACGCGAGTCGGCGTCACGGGGCTCCCCGGAGCAGGACCGATGCCAGCGCCCGGGCCGGCGGCCGGGGCGAGGAGGAGCGGATGATCTCCGGCGAGCGCGTGGGGGCGATCCTGGCCGCCGGCGGCTCCGGGCTGCGTGCGGGCGCGGCCAAGCAGTGGATGGCGCTGGGCGGGGAGTCGGTCCTCCGGCGGGCCGCCCGGCTGCTGGCCGAGTGCCCGGCGGTGGACGAGATCGTGGCGGTGGTGCCGGCCGGCGACGAGGCCCGCGGCGAGGCGGAGGTGGCCGCCCTGGGCAAGCCGGCGCGCGCCGTGGCGGGCGGGGCGGAGCGGGCCGACTCGGTGAGGAACGGCCTCGCCGCCCTGGGCCGGTGCGCCGTGGTCCTGGTGCACGACGCCGCCCGCCCGTTCGCCTCGGTCGATCTGGTGGCCCGGGTGGCGGAGGCGGCGGCGCGGGACGGGGCGGCGCTGGCCGCCACCGCCGCCGTCGACACGGTGAAGCGCGCCGCGGCGGGCGAGCCGGCCCGGGTGGCCGAGACGCTCGACCGGCGCGCCATCTGGCTCGCCCAGACCCCGCAGGGTTTCCGGCGCGAGGTGCTCGAGCGCGCCTACGCCGCGGCGGGGGCGGCGGCCTCGGCCGCCACCGACGACGCCGCCCTGGTCGAGCGGCTGGGCCTGCCGGTCACGCTCGTGCCCGGGGAGCCCGGGAACTTCAAGATCACCGGCCCCGAGGACCTGGACCGGGCGCGGGCGCTGCTCGAGGCGCCGGTGGCGATGGGCGTCGGCTACGACACGCACGCGTTCGCGCCCGGCCGCCGCCTCGTGCTCGGGGGTGTCGAGTTCGAGGGGGACGGCCTGCTCGGCCACTCCGACGCCGACGTGTGCGCCCACGCCATCGGCGACGCCATCCTGGGCGCGGCCGGGCTGGGCGACCTGGGCACGCACTTTCCGGACGCCGATCCCCGCTGGAAGGGCGTCTCCTCGCTCCTCCTGCTCCGGGAGATCGCCCGGCTCGCGGCGGAGCGCGGCTTCCGGGTGGGGAACTGCGACGTGACGCTGGCCGCCCGCCGGCCCCGGATCGCGCCGCGGGCCGCGGAGATGCGGGCGCGGCTGGCCGAGGCGCTCGGCGTCTCCCCGGAGCGCGTGAACGTGAAGGCGACCACCGGGGAGGGGATGGGGTTCGTGGGGCGGGGCGAGGGGATCGCCGCCCACGCGGTGGCCCTGCTGGTGCGGGTCGCGCGGTGAGCGGCGCGCTCGCCCGGCGGCCGCTTCCGCGGTAGGAAAGGGCGCCATGGCCATCGTCCTGCACGACACCCTGAGCGGCCAGAAGCGCGAGCTCGTCACCGTCGAGCCGGGGAAGGTCCGCTTCTACGCCTGCGGCCCCACGGTCTACGACTTCTCGCACGTCGGACACGCCCGGAGCTACGTGGTCTGGGACGTGGTGGTCCGCCACCTGCGCGCCCGCGGCTACGCGGTGAGGTACGTCCGGAACTTCACCGACGTGGACGACAAGATCATCAAGCGCGCGAACGAGCGGGGCGAGGACCCGGTGGCGCTCGCCGACCGCTTCGCCCGCGCCTACGACGAGGACATGGACGCGCTCGGGAACCTCCGGCCGGACGTGGCCCCGAAGGTCTCCGAGCACGTCCCGCAGATCGCCGCGATGATCGAGCGCCTGGTGGAGAAGGGGTTCGCCTACGCGCCGGGGAACGGCGACGTCTACTTCTCGGTGCGGAGCTTCCCCGACTACGCCCGGCTCTCGAGGCGGAACCTGGACGACCTGCTCGCCGGTGCCCGGGTCGAGCCGGGCGAGGCGAAGCGCGACCCGCTCGACTTCGCCCTCTGGAAGGCGGCGAAGCCGGGCGAGCCCTCCTGGGATTCGCCCTGGGGGAAGGGGCGTCCGGGCTGGCACATCGAGTGCTCGGCCATGACGCTCGAGCACCTCGGCGTTCCGCTCGACATCCCCGGGGGGGGCAAGGACCT
>DATIUR010000487.1:0-4119 GCA_035466675.1 Anaeromyxobacteraceae bacterium
TCGGCCAGGAGGCCCACCGCCGCCACGTGCACGAGCACGGCGCTCGGGGCGAGGTAGCGCCAGTGGAAGGCGTTGTCGGCCACCCACTCGAGCGTCCCCGCCAGGAGCGCGTAGGCGAGCGCGGCGGCGAGGAGCAGGAGCGCCCGCTCGACCTCCGGGCGGAGCAGGGACCGCACCGGAGGGAGCGCCAGGAGCGCGACGCCCGCCGCCGCCGCCGCGGCCAGGAACCACGGCCACGCCCCGGCGTCCCGCCACGCGTTGCCGAGGAGGGCGTCCCACGCGGACGGCCAGCGTCCGGGCGGCAGGAATCCCAGCGCCAGGTACGACCGCTGCCCGGAGAGGACGGGGTAGAGGCGGACCAGCGCCTGGCCCACGGCCAGGCCGCCGCCCAGGAGCGCGAGGTCCACGGTCAGCCGGCCGCGCACCTCGGCCGCGGGCTCGCCCTCCCGCCGGTCCACCGCGGCGCGGGCCAGGGCCAGCGGCACGAGGGCAAGCCCCGCCGCCGCGTTGACCCAGTGCGCGGCCAGGACGAGCACCGCCCCCGCGGCGAGCCGCCGGGCCGGCCTGACTCCCCCGGGGCCGGGCTCGGCCAAGGCGAGCCCGGCCAGGGCCAGCGCGGCCGAGAGCCCGTAGGGCTGGTCGCCGAGGAACTCGAACCGCCAGGCCTCGGGCGCCGCCAGGAAGAGCGACGCCGCGGCGAGCGCCCCCGCCAGCGGCCAGTCGCGGCGCGAGAGGACGTGGCGCGCGAGGAGGACCACCGAGGCGAGGCCGGCCAGCACCAGGAGCCCCCGCTGGACGAGCAGGTTCCCCAGCGGATCCCGCACCGGCAGGGAGAGGAGCGGCACCAGCATCCCGTACCGCTCCTGGTCCCAGTAGAAGGGGGTCCAGCGCTGGAGGGCCACCAGCACCGGGACGATGGAATCCCCGTGCTCGAGCCGGTGGAAGCGACCGAGATCGACGAGGAGCGCGGCGAGCGCGAGCGCGCCCAGGAGGAGGGCGGCGCGCCGGCGGCCGGTCACCGCTTCGCCAGGATGGCCCGCTTCGCCCGCTCCTTCGCCTCGGCGGCCAGGGCCCGGACCGAGAAGCCGGGGGTCTGGCAGTGCTCGTCGGTGGCCTCCGAGGGGAAGGGCCTCGCGCGCGCCCGCATCTCCTCGAGCTGCGCGGGGGGGATGGCGGGCGAGCCGCGGCGCAGCCAGGGGTCGCTCTGGTAGGACACGGGCTCCCCGCGCAGGAGCCGGGTCTCGTCCCAGATCTGCTCGGAGCGCTGGTAGGACGGCGGCGCGTGCTCGCCGGTGTCCATCCGGATGGCGTCCTTCGGGCACGCCTCCACGCAGAAGCCGCACACCACGCAGCGCAGCTCGTCGATGATGAACTTGACCGGGTACTTCTCGATCGGGTCGTCCGGGACCTCTCCCGCCTCGATGTAGATGCACTGGGCCGGGCAGGCGGTGGCGCACATGTAGCAGGCCACGCAGCGCGGCTTGCCGTCCTCGCGCGGCACGAGCCGGTGCAGCCCGCGGTAGCCGGGGGGGTACGGCTGCCGCTCCTCCGGGTACTGGAGCGTGACGGCGTCGGCCACCCCGAACTTCCCGCGCCGCCGCTCCAGGATGTCCGGGTTCCGGTCGCGCGAGAAGAAGAAGTTGCGCAGGAAGTGGCGCGTGAGGGTGCCGATGCCCCGGATGATCTCCGGGAAGTACATGCTCTCGCGGAGGTCGGGCGGTCGGTTCTCGAGCTGGTACGGCATCGTTCCTCCGGGTTCAGTGTCCCGACGCGTGGGCCGCCCCGTGCGCGTCGCCGTGGCCGTCGCCGCCGTGGGCGTGGGCCTCCGCCTTCGGGGCGCGCCCCGTGGCGATGGTGACGATGGCGATGGCGATGAGGGTCAGGATCCCGATGGCCGTGAGCAAAGTGAGCCGCCCGGGCGTGGGATCGAGCAGCAGGGCGGCTCCGGTCACGAAGACGTTCGCGAGCGCGGCCGGGAGCAGGATCTTCCAGCAGAGCTTCTGGATCTGGTCGAACCGGAAGCGCGGCAGGAGCCAGCGGATGGTGAGCTGCAGCCACATCACCACGATCATCTTGGCGATGAAGATGGCCGCGCCGACGGCGCCGGCCCAGAGCGGCCCGACGGCGGAGACCAGGGTCGAGAAGGGCACCACCACCGGCTGCCAGCCGCCCAGGAAGACGGCGGTGACGACGCCGGAGAGCACCACGATCTCCACGAACTCCGCCAGGAACATGAGCCCGAACTTCATGCCCGAGTACTCGACGAAGTAGCCGACGATCTCGCTCTCGCCCTCGGGCAGGTCGAAGGGGGCACGCTTCGTCTCGGCGAAGGCGCTGGCGAAGAAGATGAGGAACCCGACGGGCTGGATCAGGATGCCGAGGGCCGGGACGGGCCCCAGGGCGGCGGTGCCCTGCATGGCCACCATCTCCTCCAGGCGCAGGGTCCGGTAGGCCATCATGGTGCCGACCAGGGAGAGGCCGAGCGAGACCTCGTAGCTGATCATCTGGGAGGTGGCGCGGACGCCGCCCAGCAGGGCCAGCTTGTTGTTGGACGCCCAGCCCGCCAGCGAGGTCCCGTACACCTGGAGCGAGCCGAGCGCGAAGAGGTAGAGGACGCCCACGTCGAGCGAGACCACCTGGAGCGCCACGTCCCTCACGCCCGAGAACAGGCCGGCCAGGGAGACCGGGGGCCCCACCGGGATCACGGCGAAGAGCGCGAAGACCGGGGCGAAGGCCATGAAGGGGCCCACCTCGAAGAGGAACCGGGTCCGCAGCGCCGGCTCCATCCGCTCCTTGGTGAGCATCTTGATCGCGTCGGCGAGGAGGAACGGGATGCCGCCGAGCGCCGCCCCGAACACCCGGATCCGGTTGGCGCCGATGCGGTTCTGCATCATGGCGGACCACTTCCGCTCCGCCACCGTGAGGAGCGAGCCGCTCCCCATCGTCACGACGAGGAGCAGGGTCACCGCGCTCGCCACGCCGGTCCCGAAGGTCTGCGGCAGGCCCCACCCCACCGCCACCGAGCCCAGCCAGCCCGCCAGGAGGTAGAAGGCGGCGGAGAGCAGCACCAGGCCGCCGGCCACCCCGGCGAGCACGAGCGTCATCCCGACGAGTCGCTTCACCGTTCCCCTCCCTCTCTAGCGCGCGCGCGCCATCGCCGGCGCGGCGTCCTCGTGCGTCTCGGACGGCGTGCGCTCGCGGTAGCCGGGGAGCCTGCCGTCCACCGTCCCGGCCGCGAGCGGCACCAGGCTCCGGCGCCGCCCCAGCGACGGCAGCGAGTCCCAGCGGAACGCGCGCGCCTCCGGCGGGAGCCGCGGCGAGAGCGCCTCCCAGACCTCGCGGGCCGTCTTCCAGCCGGAGGCGAGCCCGAGCGCCCGCCCGATCGCGCCCGCCAGGGCCCAGTGGGGCCGCGACTCGCCGCGCGGGAACCAGGCCATCTCGAACCGCTGCAGCCGCCCCTCGAAGCTCACGAACGTCCCGTCCGCCTCGGCGTGGGGCGAGGCCGGCAGGACCACCGTCGCGGCGAACGCGAGGACGTCCGCCTGGAACGCCTGGGCCACCAGCACCTCGAGCGAGCCGAAGCGCGCCGCGGCGGCGGCGTCCGGCACCTCGGTGCCCACCGCCCAGACCGCCTTCACCCTGCCCGCGGCCACCGCGGCGGCGAGGTCGGCGAAGGGCCGGAGGGCGAGGCCGTGCGCGGCAGCGGCCAGCTCCGCCCCCTTTCGGTTCGGGTTCTCGTCGGCGCGCTTCAGGAAGTCGTCCTGCCACCCGTCCTTGCGGCCGCCCAGGAAGGCCTCGGAGACCCCGAGCCCCTCCCGCGCGACCATGGCCGCGGCGAGCAGGTCCTCGAGCGAGGCGGCCGGGGAGAGGAGCACCGCCAGCGTGCCCGCCCTGGCGTGCTCGGAGAGCGCCCGGGCGGCGCCCGCCAGGGCGGCCTCCCGCCCCGACGACCGGCCCGCGTCGCCCCGCCCCTCGCGGGCGGAGAGCACGCGGCCCTGGTTGAGGAGCTTGTAGCCGAGCCTCCCCTGGTCGCACATCCACTCCTGGTTGACGGCCTCGTTCTCCCGCGGCCGGAAGCGGTAGGCGGTCTCCCCCATGTAGTCGAGGAAGACGTTGCAG
>DATIUR010000488.1:0-5746 GCA_035466675.1 Anaeromyxobacteraceae bacterium
ACCTGCGCGTGCTCGAGGGCCTGGGCCTCGTCTCGCTCTCGCCCGGCGAGGACCAGCGGGACCGCATGGCCGCGCTCACCCGCGGCGGCCGGGCCCGTCTCCGCGCCGCCGCGCGGGCCTGGGCGAAGGTGCAGGAATCCCTGTCCGGCACGCTGGGCGCGGGCGCCGGGCAACTCGTCGCGATCTCGAGGCGCGTCACGGCCCTCGCCAGGATCCCGGAGGCACCATGAACGACCGGAGCGGACGTGGCTGGAGGACCCCCGCCGTGATGCTGGCCGCCGGCGCCCTCACGCTGGCGGTGTCGCTCGGCATCCGGCACGCCTTCGGCCTCTTCCTCGGGCCCATGAGCCGGGACAACGGCTGGACGCGGGAGGTCTTCTCCTTCGCCATCGCGCTCCAGAACCTGGTCTGGGGCGTGGCGCAGCCGTTCGCGGGCCGGCTGGCCGATCGCCACGGCGCCGGGAAGGCGATCCTCGGGGGCAGCGCGCTCTACGTGGCCGGGCTCGTGCTCATGGCGCAGTCGCGGAGCCCCTCGGCGCTGGCGCTCTCGGCGGGACTCCTCGTCGGGCTCGGGCTCTCGGGGACGAGCTTCCCGGTCGTGTTCGGGGCCATCGCCCGGTCGACGCCGCCGGAGCGGCGCAGCCTCGCCATGGGCGTGGCCATGTCGGTCGGCTCGCTCGGCCAGTTCGCCATGCTGCCCGGCGCGCTCTCCGCGATCGAGGCCGTCGGCTGGGCGGGCACGCTGCTCGCGCTGGCCGCCCTCGGCGCCGCCATGGCGCCCCTCTCCGGCGCGCTCTTCGAGGGATCGACCGGCGGCGCCGCGGGCCCGGCCCCCATGGGCCTCCGCGCCGTCCTCGCCGAGGCGTTCGCCCACCGCGGCTTCTGGCTCCTCTCCTTCGGGTTCTTCGTGTGCGGCTTCCACGTGGTCTTCATCGCCACGCACCTGCCCGCCTACCTGGTCGACCGCGGGCTCGGCCCGCGCACCGGCGCGACCGTGCTCGCCCTGGTGGGCCTCTTCAACCTCGCGGGCTCGTACGCCGCCGGGCTCCTGGGCGGGCGGATGAGCAAGCCCGGGCTGCTCGTCGGCCTCTACGGACTCAGGGCCGTGGTCATCGCGCTCTTCTTCCTCGCTCCCGTGACGGAGACGTCGGCCTACCTGTTCGGCGCGGCCATGGGCCTGCTCTGGCTCTCCACCGTGCCGCTCACGAACGGGACGGTGGCGGCGGTGTTCGGCGTGCGGAACATGGCCATGCTCGGCGGCATCGTCTTCTTCTTCCACCAGGTCGGCGCGTTCCTGGGCGGGTGGCTGGGCGGGCGCCTCTACGTCGCCACCGGGCGCTACGACCTCGTGTGGTGGATCTCGATCGCGCTCGCCCTCCTGGCGGCCCTGCTCAACGTGCCGGTCCGCGAGGTCCCCGTGGCGAGGCTCGGGGCCGCCCCGGAGGGCGCGTGAGGCGCGCCCTCCTCGAGGCCTTCGCCCTCGCCCTCGCGGCGCTCGTCGCCCTGTGGGCCTTCGTCTCCCACCTCGGGCCCGCCTTCTCCGGCGTGAGCGCGGGAGAGATCCTCCTCTGCAACTGAGGCCGGGGGTAACGTGGCCGGATGCCGAAGGCCCTCGCCCTCGCCTGCTCGCTCGCCCTGGTCGTGCTCGGGCAGATCTACTCCCGCTCCGACGGCCTCTTCATCGACGTGCTCCCCTCCGGGGAGGTCGTCCGGTCGAACGCCCTGCAGAGCTCGGGATCGAACGACGCCTTCCTGGTCGGGGCCGGCTTCGGGACCTTCGTCGTCTCGGCGGGGGCCGCCTTCCTCGCGCTGGTGGGGATCCTCCCGGCCAGGTGGCTCCGGTGGATCTACCTCGGCAACGTCGCGGTCCTCGCCTTCCTCGTCTTCCTCGTGAACCTGGACACGTCGATCGTCCGGTCCATCCGGCTGGGCGACTTCCTGCTCCTCGGCGGGCTCCTGGCCGCGGTTCTGCCCCTCCCCTTCCTCTTCCGACGCGCGGCGGCGCGGCGGCCCTCCTGAGGGCGCCGGCTACGTCGGCCGCCCGCCCCGGAGCGCCAGCTCCATGTAGACGGCGCCGGGAAGCGGGTTGTCGTAGTAGGCGGGGATCTCGCGGAACCCGAGCGAACGGTAGAGCGCGCGCGCCGGCCCCATCTCCTCGAGCGTGTCGAGGCGCACCGCGCGGTATCCCTCGTCCCGCGCGGCCGCGAGCAGCGCCTCGGCGATCCGCCGACCCAGCCCGCGGCCGCGGAACGGGGGCCGGACCCACATCCGCTTCAGCTCGGCGATGCCGGGCGCGATGGGCCGGAGGGCGCCGCAGCCCGCCGGCTCGTCGCCCTCGAAGGCGAGCAGGAGCCGCCCCTCCGGGCGCGCGTACGCGCCGGGCAGCGTCCGCAGCTCCTCCTCGAAGTCCTGGAAGGAGAGGTCGACGGCGATGGCGCGCTGGTACTCCCGGAAGAGCGAGCGCACCAGGTCCAGTGCGGCGGGCGATGCGGCCTCGACGACGCGCGGCACGCGGGGAGGATACCGCCCGCTGTCCGCCCTGGACCACGCGGGTCCTCGCCCACCCCGGCAAATCGACACGCCAGGATCGTGGCCCCGGGGACACGCCCGCGTTCCCCGCCCGAAACCGCAAGCGATGTCGGCCCGTGGCGCACCGGCGGCCGCTGGCCCGGCGCTTGCGAGGGTTCCGGAGGAACGCACGGCGGGTATGATGCCTGCCAGCGCGCCTCCGCGGCGCCAGAGAAGGGGGACCCGTGCTCGGACTCGCTTTCGCGCTCGTCGTCGCCGTCGCCCCCGCGCCCCGCGACGCGGGCGTGCCCCTGGGGCAGGGAACCGCCGTCCCCGAGGTCCGGATCACCTCGCCCGGCGGCGGCTGGTCGGTCGGCCGGATGATCGCGGTGGAGGGGACCGTGTCGGACCGCACCGTCGATCCGGTGCTGGTCTCGATCAACGGCGACCGCTACCTCCTGAGGACCACGCAGGGGAGGTTCTCCCGCTCCTTTCCGGCTGCGGCGGGCAAGAACGTCGTCACCGTCCTGGCCGCGAACCGGGGCGGCACCGGCCGCGCCCAGGTGACCTGCTACGCGCAGATCCCACCGGTCCCGCTCAAGGCCGTGCTCACCAGCGACACCGACGGCGTCTACACCGACCTTCACATCTACGAGCCCACCGCGTCCTCGATCGACGAGGGCGGCCGGCTCGTGCTCGCCCAGATGGCCCATGTCTACTGGGCCGACACCGCCAGCCCCACCGGCGGGACCTTCTACCTGAACGAGCAGGCCGGCAGCTTCGACGAGCCCGGGTACGGCCCCTACCTCTACACGCACCGTGCGCCGCCGAAGGGGGTCTTCCTCGTCGCGACGAACTACTGGCCGAGCGGCGACAAGGCGCACACGCTCGCGACCCTGAACGTCTCGCTCTACGAGGGCACGCCCGCCGAGGCGAAGCGGACCATCCGCGTCCCGCTCGCCACGCGCGGGACCACCCGCGTGCTCGCCTGGATCCAGGTCCTGGGCGAGGGGCGCGCCACGATCTACGTTCCCGGCCAGGACCCTCCGCCCGGCCCGGAGTGGCCGCCCAACCTCGCCGAGATCGCGGCCGAGATCGCGAAGCAGGGCGGTCCGGCCGACGGCTACTTCGAGGGGGACTGACGTGCTCCTCGCGCTCCTGCTCGCCGCCGGCGGCTCCCCCGCTCCCGGCGCGGAGGCGCTGCTCCGCCGCATGGTGGCGGAGACGGCGGTCGCGCAGGTGGCCCGGCCCGACCCGTCCTGGTCCGAGGCGCAGCGGGACTGCGCCGGGCTGGTGCGCTTCGCCTACCGGTCGGCCTTCCGCCGCCTGGCCCCGGAACGCGTCGAGGCCGGCCTGTGGCGCGACCGCGGCAGCCCGGCCCACTTCGCCGACGCCGCCACGCTCCTGCGCGAGAGCTTCGCGCTGCTCGGCCGGGGCGCCGAGGCGCGCGCCGCCCTCCGGAGCGGCGACCTGATCGCCTTCGCGCGCGAGGACGAGTCGGGCGCGCCCGTCCTCCACCTCATGATCGTCGTCCGCCCGGAGGACCCCGCGCACGGCGGCGCCCACGTCGTCTACCACCCGGGCGAGCCCGGCGGCCCGGTCCGGGCCGGCGCGCTCGCCGACCTCGCCCGCGACGCGCCCGCCGGGTGGCGTCCCGTTCCGGAGAACCCGCTGTTCCTCGGCTTCTTCCGCTTCAAGGAGTGGACCCCGTGAAACGCCGGCACAAGCTGATCGTGGCAATTCTCGCCGCCGCCCTGCTGGCCGCGGCCGTCGTGGTCGCCGTCTTCCTCGTCCACCGTTCCCGGCGGCCTGCGCCACCGACCGCCGCCGCCTCCGTCCCCATGGAGCTTCCGGCCGAGGCGCCGGTGGCGTCGCTCTGGGTCGACGTCCACGCGCCGGCCGAGCTCTGGCAGGCGGTGCGCCGGAACGGCTGGCTCTCCCGGGCCCTGGCCGACCCGCTCGGGCAGGGCTTCGCGGTGGGCTGGGCCGGGTTCCTCGGCACGCGCGGCGAGGACATGGCGGGAGCGTTCCAGGGGAAGGTCGCCGACCTCGTCCTCTCCGGCCTGCTGGCCGACCCGTTCCGCGTGGTCTACTACTCCGGAGCGAGCGCCACCGGCGCGCCGGCCGTGCTCGTGCCCAGACCGTCGTCGGCCGCCCGGGGCGCCTTCGAGGTCCTCGAGCGGGTGGCGCGCAACGGCGGTGCCGTGGCCGAGCGCTGCCCCGGCCCGGCGACGGACGGCGCTTCGGCCGACCCGATCGCCATCTCGCGCTGGCTCCTCGCCGACCATCCCGTCTTCGCAGGCGAGCGGGACGGACGCATCGCGCTCGCCAAGAACCCGCTGGCCGTGCTCCAGGGGCTCTGCTTCGCGCCGCCCGAGGCCCCGGCCTTGCAGGGCGTGCACCTCTCGCTCGGGATCTCCCCGGACGGGCTCGGGCGCGAGGCGCAGCTCGGCGCCGCGCTGCTCGGCCTGGGCGCCTCGACGCGCGCCACCTTCGCGGTGGAGGGCGACCGGCTCGTCCCGCGCGGCCTCGCCGGCGATCTCGGGAAGCCGGGGCGCCTCGAGTCGGCCAGCCCGGGCGACCCGCTCCTCCGCCTCCTGCCCGCCGACGCGGGGGTGGTGGTGATCGCGTCGATCCGCCTGCCCGACGCCCTCACCCGCCAGGCGCTGTCGGAGCACCTGCGGGACGGGACCCGCGGGCCGACCTCGGCGCGCACCGTCGCGCTCGTCTGGAAGCCCCACGGCGACGGGTCGCTCCCCACCGAGGTGGCGCTGGCCTGGCCGGAGCGTGACGCGGCCGCCCTCGGCGACGCCTTCTCCGGCCCGAACCGGATGGAGCGGCGCCGCGCCTGCGGCCACGAGATCCTCGCCTCCACCGGCGCCCTCGCCAGCGCCATGGCGCGCGCCTGCGAGAGGAAGGGGCCGTCGATCCTCGACGGCGCGCCTCCGGTGGTCGAGGGGCTCCGCGCCCCCTCCTCGCTCGGGATCGGCGTGAACCTCGGCCTCGTCCTCTCCCGCCTCCTCGGCGACGCCTGGACCGCGGAGGCGGGCCCGGGCAAGCGCCCCTCGCCGGAGGTGGAGTCGGCCCGCCGGCTCCTCGAGGAGCTGCCGTTCATGGGCCTGCGCGGCGTCGCGAAGGACGGCGCGCTCGTCCCCGGAGGGTACCGGTCATGACGCGCCTCGCCGCCCGCACCGCCCTCGCCGCGCTCCTCGCCCTCGCCGCCGGGCCCGCCGGCGCG
>DATIUR010000489.1:0-3590 GCA_035466675.1 Anaeromyxobacteraceae bacterium
CTTGTCCCCTCCCAGGTCGAAGGTGCGGATGGTGACCGGCCGCGGGGCGAGCGCCTCCAGGATCTGCTTGTAGTTCTGGTAGTGCTCCTCCTCGGTGGGCAGGTCGGTCCGGCCCAGGTAGAGGAACTCGGTCCGGTAGAGCCCCACCGCCTCGCCGCCGTGGGAGAGCAGGCTCGGCACCTCCTCGGCGAACTCGATGTTCCCGGCGAGGCGGACGGCGAAGCCGTCCTGCGTCCTGGCGGGCAGGTCGCGGGTGGCGAGCAGCAGCCGCTCCTGGTCGAGGTAGCGGGCCCGCGCGGACTCGTAGTCGGCGCGCTCGCCGGGGGTCGGGTTGATGACCACCACCCCGCGTCCCCCGTCCACGACCAGCCAGTCGCCCCGCTGCACCAGCGAGGTGACCCGCCCCACGCCCACCACCGCCGGCACCTCCAGGGCGCGGGCCACGATGGCGGTGTGGGAGGTCTTGGTCCCGGCGTCGGTGACGAAGCCGGCCACCTTGCGCTCGTGCAGGAGCAGGGCCGTGTCGGCCGGCGAGAGGTCGTGGGCGACCACGATGGCCCCCTCCGGCGGGACCTCGTCCACGTCCACCACCTGGCCGAGCAGGTTCTTGATGATGCGCTCTCCCACGAAGTCGACGTCGGCGCGCCGCTCCTTGAAGTACTCGTCGGCGTGCTCGTGGAAGGCGCTCTTGATCTTCCGCACCGCCCGCTTGACCGCCCACTCGGCGTTGATGCGCTCCTCCCGCACCAGGCGCTGGGCCTCGAGGACCAGCATCTCGTCCTTCAGCATCATCCGGTGCATGTCGATGATGGCGGCGTGCTCGGCGCCGCCCGGACCCTGCGCCCTCTCCACCTTCTCCCGCACGTCGGCGAGCTGCAGGTCGCTCATCTCCAGGGCGGTCCGGAAGCGCTGGAGCTCGGCCTCGACCTCCTCCGGGGCCAGCTTGCGCCGGGGGGTCCGCACCCGGCGGCGATCCACCAGCCAGCACCGCCCGATGGCGATCCCCGGCGACGCGGCCAGGCCCACGAGGATGGTGGTGCCGGCGGGCGTCATCTCTCCCCGAAGCCGTTCTCGATGACGCTGGCCAGCGCGGCCATGGCGGCCTCCGCGTCCGCGCCCTCGCAGGAGACCACGATCGAGCTCCCCTGGGCGGCGGCGAGGGTGAGGACCCCCATGATGCTCTTCCCGTTCACGACCGTCCCGTCCTTCTCGACGTGGATCTCCGAGCGGAACCGGTTCGCGGTCTGGACGAGCTGGGCCGCCGCCCGGGCGTGCAGCCCGAGCGCGTTCACGATGGTGAAGGTGCGCGTCTCCCGGGCCATCCCGCTAGAACCCTCCCTGGATCCGGCCCAGGACCGCGGCGGCTCCGATCCCGGCCAGGGTGGCGAGGTAGGCGGTCGGGAAGAGGCGGGCGCCGCGCGCCAGGGCCAGGTAGCCGGCCCCGGCCGCCAGGGCGGAGAGGAGCGGGGCCACCGCACCGCCCGCTCCGAGCACCAGCACCACCGCCGCCGCCGCGCCGCAGGCAGCCGCGCCCGCCGAGCGGAGCCGCTCCGCCGTGACCGGAAGGGAGAGGCGCGCGATCTCCTCCACCACCGCGTCGCCGCGCCGGTAGCCGGCCAGGAAGAGGCGCGCCCGGAGCGCCACGTGGATGGCGTTGTAGACGGCGAGCGCCACCACGATGGCGAGCCCCCCGAAGAGGAGCGCCCCCAGGGCGGCCAGCGCGCCGAAGAGCGGGCGGAGGGCGGTCCAGAAGAAGCCGTCTCCCACCGCCGCCAGCGGCCCCTGCAGCGTCTGCTTGTACTGGAGCGGCATGCCGGTCGGCTCGCTTCCGGCCGCCACCCGCTCCTCGTGGTGGATCGCGCCTCCCACGATGGCCGCGGCCATGTAGGGATGGCAGTTGAAGAACCCCAGGTGGCGCCCCAGCGCCTCGGCGCGCCGGGCCGGGTCCGGGTAGATCCGGCGCAGGGCCGGGTCGATGGCGTAGGCGAAGCCCAGGTTCTGCATCCCCCGCCGGTTCCAGGCGGCCTGCATGAACAGGCAGCGCCAGAAGACCCGCGCCAAGGTCGGCCGCGGGATCCTCACGCGAGCCTCCCGGCGGCCAGGGCCACCGCCGCGACCACGAGAGCGCCGAAGAACCAGGCCGGCGCACGCCGGGCCCGGAGCGCGCGCGCGCCCGAGGCTGCGGCGAAGGCCGCGAAGGCCACCCAGCCGAGCGCCAGCGGCTCGCCCGCGGCCGGCACGCCCCGCAGGATCGCGGGGATGGCAGCCGCCGCGAGCGCGGCCCCGGCCGGGGCCAGCACGGCGGAGAGGGCGAAGGGGGCGATCAGGCCGTACAGGTTCGCCCGCACCGCCGCGCGCGGGTGCCCGGTGGCGAGCTGCGTCCGGGCCCGGGCGGCGATGCGCTCGTTCCAGGCCTCGACCAGCCGGTCCGCCGAGCGGCCGACGATGGCGAGGGGGGCGCAGATCAGGACGGCCAGCACGGCCACCTCCGGGGTGACCCCCGTGCCGAGGGCGCGCCCGGCCAGCACCGCCCCGCCGGCGATCGCCGCCGCCCCGAGCGACTCGTGCACCGGGAGGGCCGCCCCCAGGTTCACCGCCCCGAGCCAGAACAGCTCGAGCGGCGGCGCCACCAGGACCCCGCCGCGCACGTCCCCGAGCGCCCACCCGGCCAGGGGGGCGAGCGCGATGGGGCGGGAGAGCATCGCCTGCAGGAAGCCCTTTCGCTCCACCGCGGCGAACCCGGCCACGAGACCTAGCAGCAGGTATCCCAAGCCCCGGCAGTGTAACCTAACGGCCCGCCCCGTAACGGCGCTCCATCTCGGCCGGTCCGACCGGGGGCTCGGTGGGCACCGCCCGCGCCTCGATCTCGAACCCCTCCAGGGCCAGCGCCAGGAGCGTGTCGATCTCGTCCCGGGTCAGGAAGACCGAGGGGGTGATCTGGCGGCGACCCGGCTCGTAGTGCACGTTGCCGAGATTCACGCGGCGCGCCATCTCCGCGGAGAGCCCGCGGGCCCGCGCCCGGGCCAGCGCCTCGACGTCCCGGAGCAGGACCAGGATCGGCCGGGGGTCGGCGGCCAGCGCCATCCAGTCCACCTCCCCGAGCGTGACCACCCGGGCCGGCATCTCGGGGGGGACGCACAGGGTCATGGCGGCGCGGGCCAGCGGGCTCCTGGCCGCGTCGTCGTCGGCCACCACCACCTCCCGCGTCCCGAGCCTCGGGGCCCAGGCTTCCAGGATCTGGCCGTGGAGGAGCCGGTTGTCGACGCGCACCAGGGCGATCACGGCCGGGGGCGGCTAGCGGCGCTGGGTCCGCGCGCGGGTTCGGAGCAGCTCGCTCGCGAGCGTGATGTTCTTCTGTCCGTAGCCGGTGATGATCTCGGCCGTGGCCGAGACCGAGAGCTCGTCCGTCCGCGCGGTGGCGAGCTTGAGGAGCATGGGCAGGTTCACGCCGGTCACCACCTCGATCTCGTCGTCGAGGAAGGTGAGGGCCAGGTTGGCCGGCGTGCCGCCGAACATGTCGGTGAGGACCAGGACGCCCTGCCCGGCGTCCACGGCGGCGATCGCCTCCCCCAGGCGGGCGCGCGCCTCCT
>DATIUR010000490.1:0-26186 GCA_035466675.1 Anaeromyxobacteraceae bacterium
CACGACGACGCGCACGGCAACTGGTTCACGGCCTGGTCGATCTCCATCGGCCACCGGATGGGCCCCGCCTTCACCGGCGCCAACTTCGCCCCGGACGTCTCGAGCTCCACGCTCCGGATGATCGTGCGGCCCAGCATCGCCGGCGGCTTCGTCCGGGTCCGCCTGGAGAACACGCAGGCCCAGACGCCGGTCACCTTCTCCGCCGCGTACGTGGGAATCGCCGGGACCGGCGCGGCCGTGGTGCCCGGGACGAACCGGCAGCTCACCTTCGGCGGCAGCGCCGGCCTGACGCTCGCCGCCGGCGGGAGCGCCTGGAGCGACCCGGTGAAGCTCGCGGTCGAGGCGTTCCAGCGCGTGACCGTGAGCCTCGACGTCGCGAGCGCCGTCGAGGTGAGCGGCCACCAGCTCGGCCTCGTCACGAACTACGTCGGGGTCTACGGGACCGCCGCCGGCCCGTCCGGCGACGGCTTCACGCCGGTGCCGGCAAACGGCGGCAACTACCCCTTCTACTACGTGGCCGCTCTCGACGTGAAGTCGGCCACCGCCTCCGGGACCATCGTGGCGCTGGGGGATTCCATCACCGACGGCCGCTGCAGCACGCGCGATCCGGCCACCGGCGAGATCCCGGCCGACCAGTACAACCGCTGGACCGACGTCCTGGCCATGCGCCTCCAGGCCCGCTACGGCCGCTTCGCCCCCGCGGTGGCGAACGAGGCCATCGCCGGGAACCGGGTGGTCGCGGGCGGCAACGGCCCCCCCGCGCTCGTCCGACTCCAGAACGACGTGCTGGATCGGGCCGGCCTCGGCGCCGTCATCTTCTACGAGGGCACGAACGACATCAGCGGCGGCGCCTCCGCGGGGACGCTCATCGCCGGCCTGCAGGAGGTGATCGACCGCGTGCACGCCGCCGGTGTCCCCATCTACGGCGGAACGGTCATCGCGCGCGGCCGGCCGGCGCCGCTCGCCGGCTGGGACGGGGCCCGGGAGGCGGTGAAGGTCCAGGTGAACCACTGGATGCACACCGAGGCGAACTTCGACGGGCTGGTCGAGTTCGGGGCGCTGCTCGCCGGTCCCCTCGTCATCGGCAGCGACGGCGCGCCGGTCGAGACGATGTGGGACGAGTGGAACTGCTTCGACTATACCCACCCGAACAAGTTCGGCCTGGAGGCGATGGGGAACCTCGTCGACCTGGAGCTGTTCAAGCCCGTCCAGAGGCGCTGACGAGGATCCCCGCTCTCACGGCGAGAGCCAGGACGGTCCCGCGGAAGGGCCGGCGCCACCCCCGATCGCGTGCGGCAGCTCGTCTGGGGCTCATTCCGGAGCGATCTCGGGCGAGCGCCGCCGCCCGCACCGAACTCTTTCCCGGCCGTCTGGGGATTCGGCCCAATTTCGCGGGGATGCGAGACGCGAGAGACTTCCCCTCAGAGAAAGGGGAACCAGACCATGGCGAACACGTTCGAGAGCGGCGCGGCGGTGAAGAGCGGTTACTACCTGGATGCGAAGGGGTGGACGGTGCACCCGGTGGCGCACGACGGCGAGCGGCTCCCGGCCGGCCGCGGCGAGTGGCGGCGGATCCCGACCGTGGCGGCGCTCGCCCTCACCCCGATCCCGGGGCTGCTCTTCCTCATGTTCCTCCCGGTGATCGGGTTCGCGCTCGCGACCCAGGCCGCCGGGCAGAGGATCCTCCGGGTCTTCCGCGCCTCCGCCATCGACCTCGCCGCGACGGTCGGCCCGGGCTGGGCGCCCGGCGAGGCGCACCTCACCGGCAAGCGCGGGGAGGAGACGCCCGGCACGAAGGAGGAGGCCAAGGCGCCCGGCCGGCTGGACGCGCTCGAGAAGGAGATCGGCGAGAAGCGGAACGGCTAGCCCGGCGAGGGCACGAACGCGGGAGGGACCCATGGCCAGCTACGCGGGCGGTACGAAGGTGGGCGGCGGCACCTACTGGAAGCCGGGAAGCTGGCGCGTCCAGATGGTCCCGGCCGAGGGCGCGACCCTGCAGGGCGAGAGCGCGGACCGCTACGTCCGGGTGCCCTTCCCGGTGCTCCTGGCGCTGACCCCGGTCGTGGGCGGTCTCTTCGTGGTCCTCTTCCCGGTGGCCGGGTTCGGGCTGTTCGCCTACGGCCTCGCCAGGCGCGTCGTCTCCGGCGCGAGCCGCGGTGCGGCGGAGCTCGCCTCGGCGGTGCGGCCGGGGATGGTGGCGGGGGAGGCCCATCTCACCGGGGCGCCAGGGGAGAAGGAGCGGAAGGCCGGCGACGCCGAAGGCGCGCCTCCCCGGGCGATCGAGGAGCTGGAGAAGGAGGTCTCCGGGCGCAGGGAGAAGTAGCCCGGCGGCGCTCACCAGCCCCGGCCGCTGCGTCAAGACCGTTGACGCGCAGCGTCAGGCTCCCGGTCGGGGCTTCCCCCCGGCGCTGCCCGGGTCGAAGGGGGCGACGACCACGCGGTTCCGGCCGCCCTGCTTCGCTGCGTAGAGGGCCCGGTCGGCGCTCTGGAACAGCTCCCGGTCGGTCCGGCCGGCCACGTACTCGGGGATGCCGGCGGCCACGGTGACGCCGACGCTGACGGTCAGGCCGACCTCGCTCCCCTCCCAGGTGAGCGGGGCGCGCTCCACCGCCTGGCGGATCCGCTCGGCGAGCGCCCCGGCGCCGGCGAGGCCGGTCTCCCGGGCGATCACGACGAACTCCTCGACGCCATAGCGGGCGAGCACGTCCTCCTTGCGGAGCGCTCCGCCCAGGACGGCGCCGACCCGCTTGAGCGCCTCGTCGCCGGCCAGGTGGCCGTGGCGGTCGTTCACGGACTTGAAGTGGTCGATGTCCACGAGCAGGAGCGACACCGGCCGGGCGTGCCGCTGGGCCGCGGCCAGCTCGGCGCCCAGGCGCTCCTCGAAGTGACGGCGGTTGTAGAGCCCGGTGAGCGGATCCTGCAGCGCGCTCTCGGCGAGCCGCATCTGGTACCGCGCCTCCAGCTCGTCGGTCCAGGCGAACTTGAGGGTGGTCTGGGCCCCCAGATGCACGCGGCTCCCGTCGGAGAGCCGCGCCTCGGAGACCCGCTTGCCGTCCACGTAGGTGCCGTTGGCGCTGCCCAGGTCGCGGATGACCGCGCCCTCGCCCTCCACCCGGATCGAGGCGTGGCGCCTCGAGATCCCGTCGTCCAGCAGCCGGATCTCCGATCCCCCCCGGCGGCCGATCACGACCTCGCAACCGTCCTGGAGCGGGTGGATCTCCCCGAACTGCGGGCCGGCCAGCACGAGAAGGAAGGCGTGCTTGCGGCCCGGCTCGCCGAGCCGAGGCGCGGCCGACCAGGTCCGCTCGAGCTCATCCTGGCGTGAGGCCATGAGGCGATGGGATTGTACACCAGGAGCGCCCGGCCACCGCCGGCCCGGCTTGCGGCCGGGTCGGCCGGGCGGTACGGTCGAAAGGTACCGTGTCGGTCCGCGCCACCCTAGCTGCCGCGCTCGCGTCGCTCGCGGCCCTCGCGCTGGTCTCGTCGGGCCTCCTGGTGCTCGTCACCACCGGGATGCACGAGAGCGCCACGCGTCTCCGCGGTGCCGCCGAGGCGGTGGAGCTGGCCGAGGGAGCGCACCTCGCCCTCGTGTCCTTCGACGCGCTCGCCAACGAGCTGGCCGAAGGCGGCTCTCCGGCCCTCCGGGTGGCCCTGCGCGGCCGGGAGGAGGAGCTCCGCTCGAGGCTCTCCGCGCTCCGCGGCCGCGTCGCCTCCCCGGAGGATGCGCGTCTGCTCGACGAGGCCGTCCGGGACGCCGAGACGTACCTGGCGGCGCGCGCGGCCGGCCTCCGCCCGCAGCGCGCCTCGGCGGCCCACGCCGCCTTCGAGGCCGCCCGCGTGCAGCTCGAGGAGCTGGTTCGGCTGAACCTGAGGGTCGCCCGCGACGCGGAGCGGTCCGCCGCCCGCCAGAGCAGGGCGGCCGAGGGCCTGGCCATCGGCACCGGGGCGCTCGCGCTCGCCGCCATCGCGGGCCTGATCGCCTGGATCCTCTCCCGGGTGCTGCTCCCCCTCGGCGCCATCGCCCGCGCCATCGCGGCCTACGGCCGCGGGGATCGGTCCGCCCGGGCCGCCGCCGAGGGGCCGGCCGAGCTGCGCGCGTTCGCCGCCACGTTCAACCAGATGGCCGACGGGCTCGACCGGCAGCGCGAGCTCCAGCTCGCCTTCGTGGCCGCGGTGGCCCACGACCTCCGCAACCCGCTGGCCGCGCTCAAGGTGGCGCTGGCGCGGGTCCGGCCGGACCGGCCGCTCCCGCCGGAGGAACGGATCCGCCACACGGTGGAGGTGCTGGGGCGGCAGGTGGCGCGCCTGGAGCGGCTGCTGGAGGACTTCCTCGACGCGTCGCGGATCGAGGCGGGCCGCGTCGCGCTCTCGGTGGCGGAGTGCGACCTGCGGGATCTGGCCCGGGAGGCCGTCGAGCTCTTCGAGGACGCGAGCCCGCGCCACGCGGTGGAGCTGCAGGCGCCGTCCGAGCCGCTCCGCGCCAGGTGCGATCCGGCCCGGGTGGCCCAGGTGCTGAACAACCTGCTCTCGAACGCGATCAAGTACTCCCCCGCCGGCGGGAACGTGGTCGTCTCCGCGGCGCGCGAGGGGGACCTGGCGGTGCTGGCGGTGTCCGACGAGGGGATCGGCGTGGACCTGGAGGACCGGGAGCGGATCTTCGAGCCCTTCCGGCGCGGGGCCTCGGCGCGCGACCTGCCCGGCGTCGGGCTGGGCCTGTCGATCTCCCGCCGCATCGCGGAGGCGCACGGGGGCCGCATCGAGGTCGCGAACCGGCCCGGCGGGGGGTCGCTCTTCCGCCTGTGCCTTCCGGCCGTTCCGCCGCGATCGGGCGGGCCGGCCAGCCACCCCGCCGGGACGCCGAGCGCCGACGGGGAGCCGGTCGGCCCCTGATCCCCGCCCAGCGGGCGGGGCCTCACTTCTTCGCGGCCAGGAGCGCGTTCAGCCTCTCGACCACCTGGAACGCGTCGGCCACGTAGAGCACGTCCGCCTTGCCTCGGGCCCAGCCGCAGCCGGGGTCGAGGTTCACCGCCCGGCGCTGGTTCACGAAGCGCCAGCCCACCACGTGCGGCTCCTCGCCGTGGCAGCAGGTGGCGAGCCCCTTCGGATGGCGCGGCGTGGCGCCGGTCTGGCCCACCTGGTTCAGGTGGGACATGAAGGCGAGCACCTTCTGCCCCTCGCCGGCCTGGTCCACGAGCGACTTGGAGGAGCCGAGCGACGCGCCCGAAGCGCGCAGGAAGCCCAGGATCAGCTCCTCCGCCTTCTCCGGGTGGGGCTTGCCGTCCGGCTGCTTCTTGGTCCAGCCCGCCCCGGCCACGAAGAGCAGCTTCGCGTCCGGCTTGATGGTCTGCTCGCCCGAGGAGGGGGCCTTGAGGCCGCTCACCCGCGTCCGCCGGACCTCCGCCGGGAGGTCCACCGCCACGCGCTCGACGGCGGGGGCCATCCCGCCCGCGGCGGCGGCCGCCGGGTACGCCCCCGGATCCACGAGGAGGAGCCACGGCCGCTCCTTGCGCCGGATCCGCCCCTCGATGCGCTGGCGGTAGAACCAGCGCGTCGCGGCGGGGCCGCCCTCGCTCGCCACCTGGGTCACGTGCGTGTCCACCCGGCCGCCCAGACGCTGGGCCACGCCCGCCGCCACCCGGGCCATCCGCGAGGTGGCCGGGGCGACCACCAGCGTGGCGCCCGAGGCCCGGACCAGCGCCGTGGCGGCCGCCGCGTCGGTGCCGTAGCGGGCCTGCCCCAGCTCGGCGTCCTGGGAGGCGAGGACCTTCGCGACGCCCGCGCCGCCGAGAGCGCCGGCGGCGGCGTCCACCGAGGCGCCGAAGAGCGCGGCCACGACCGGCGCGCCGCCGGAGAGGGCCTCGAGGGCCGCCCGGGGGAGGGCGCCGTCGGCCTCGGTGTGGGTGAGGAGCAGCACGGTGTCCATGGTGTTCCCTCCGTCGTCGGGCTACGGGCTACGGGCTGCGGGCTACGCCTGTCGCCTCTTCTCACTCCTGCCCGATCCACTCGGCGATCTCCCGGGCCACGTCGTCCGGGCTCATGTCCTTCACGATCCGCGTCTCGCGCTGCACCTTGGGCACCGAGACCGACAGGAACTCGACGCCGCCGGTCCCGACCGCGGCCGGCGCGGCCTTCTGCAGGGCGGGCATGACGGTGCGCATGTTGGCCATGCCCACCTGCGGGTTGTTCTTGGGCTCGCCCAGGCTCCCGGTGGCCCACCCCAGCACCGCGGGCGGTCCCTGGCAGACCGAGACCTGGTGCTTGCCGCCCTCCACCCGCTCCAGGATCTCGAGGGAGCCGTCCGGGCCGACGCCGATCCGGTCCACCCCCTGGAACTGGTCCGGGATGCCGAGCCGCTCGCCGACCATCGCCAGGGTGACGCCCGCGCCGCGCGAGGCCGACTCCCAGCCGCCGAACAGGAGGAGGCGCGCGCGGTCGAGGCCGGGAAGGGCCGCCACCGCCTCGGCCAGCCGGGCGGCCACCTCGTGCCCGTCGGTGAAGCCGCCGGCCGGCCCGTCGAGCGCGACGAGCTCGAAGGGGACCTTCTGGGCCACCGCCATCATCACCTGCTGCAGCTTCGCCTTGGGCCCGAGCGAGACGAGCGTGACCTTCGAGCCGGGCGCCTTCCCGGCCAGGTGGGCCGCCTCGTAGAGCGCGTGGGCGGCCCACGGGTCGAGCACGGCGGGCAGCATCATCTCGTTCTTGAGCCCCGGCCCCTGCGGCGTCGAGGCCGGCTCGAGCGTCTGGAGCGGATCGGGGACGAGGCTGCCGAGGACGACGATCTGGAACGGCTGGCTCATGAGGTCTCCGGGAGGCTACAGGCTGCGGGCTGCGGGCTGCGGGCTACGCGAGAGGCGTCCGGGCGCCGGGGGCTTCCCCCGAAGCCGGGAGCCTGGAGCCCGTGGCCTCCTTCGTCAATTCTCCGCCGAATGCAGTCCGCCGGTGCCGGCGCGGAACTGGAGGTTCACCTCGTCGGTTCCGTCCACCCGGACGCTGCAGCTCCACAGGCACGCGCCGCAGTGGACGCACTTCTCGCGGTCGAAGGCGGGGACGCCCTGGTCCCCCGGCCGGATGGCCTCCGCCGAGCAGATCTCGAAGCACACCTTCCGGCCGCAGGCCTGGCACAGCTCGGGCCGCAGGAACACGACGTGGTCGGCGTAGCCGGCGGGCGCCTGCACCTTGCCGCCCATGAGCAGGGCGTCCTGGTGCGTGACCAGCACCTTCCCGTCGAGCGGCACCGCCGGCCACCCGGCCCGGTCCATGAGCGCGTCGTGGAGCGGGACGCCCCGCGCCTCGCAGTCCCGCCGGACGGCCGCGATCTCGCCGGGCGGGATGCGGCCCCGGTAGAACGCCTCGAGCGTGCCCACCTTGTCGGCCGGATGGGGCGGCTCCTCCCCGAGGGAGGCCCGGCCCCGGGTCAGCCCGGCCAGGGCCATGCCCACCAGGCCGGTGACGACGCCCTTCTGGAAGCCGTCCCGCGCCTTCTCGGCCACCCGCCCCTCCGAATCGACCCAGCTCGCCCGCCGCCGCGCCACGTAGGCGGCCTCCAGGTTCTCGCGGCTGAAGGGCTTGCCCGCCTCGAGCAGCTCGATGACGCCCTCGGCCAGCTGGACGCCGGTGGTGAACGCCTCGTCCACCCCGGAGGAGGTGAGCACGTTGGTCGAGCCCGAGGACTCGCCGATGCGCGCGAAGCCGTCCCCGGCCAGGACCGGCTCGCCGCGCTTTCCGGACTCCAGGATCGACTTCGCCCCCCAGGAGCGGAGCCGCCCGTGCTCGAGCCAGCGCCACAGGTACGGGTGCTGCACGAAGTGCTGGAGGTAGCGGTAGGTGGTCCGCACCGGCGTCTCGAACCAGCTCGGCACGAAGATGCCGACCGAGGCGACCCGGTCCGGGTGGACGTAGAGGAAGCCGAAGATCTCCGGCTCGGGGAAGCCGAAGGTGTGCAGCACCGTCCCGGCCTGGAGGGGCGTGTCCTCCGGGAGGTCCACCACCAGCTTCATCCCCACCGCCCAGTCGCGGCGGGCGTTCTCCCCGGGCATCCCGATCTCGGCGTCGAGCTGCCGGCCCACGGCGCCCACCGGCCCGTCGGCGACCACGGTGAGCGCGGCCTTCACGTCCATGCCCGGCAGGTAGGCCGCCTCGGGCCGCCCCTGGCGGTCCACGCCCTGGTCGAGCAGGCGGACGCCCTCGACCCTGCCGCCCTCGACCAGCGCCCGGGCCACCGGCGTGCCGGGGAAGACCTGGACGGTGCCGGTGCCCAGGATCTGGCCGGCCATCCACTGCATGAGCTGCCCCATCGAGAAGACGAAGCCGTCCTGCTTGTGCAGGAAGGCCGGCGTCCACGGGAGCGCCAGCGCCTCCTCCTCGACGGGCAGCGCGAACCGCGCCGCGCGGATGGTCCGGTCGGCCGCGCGCAGCGCCAGGGAGCGCCGGCTCGCGCCGACGGGGTCGAGGAGGTAGAGGACCTTCTCCTCCTTCACCGGCGCGGCCATGGGGATCTGGGAGACGTCGAGGTCGGGGAAGGCCGCCCGGAGGCCTCGTCCCCGGGTGACCACGCCGGAGACCCCGAAGCCGAGGTCGTCGGCCCGCTCGTAGCAGACCACCTGGAGCGGCAGGCCCGGGGCGGCGGCGCTGGAGAGGGGCTCCTTCTCCCCGGCCGCCAGGCGCCGCGAGAGCGTGGTGAGGAACCCGGCCATGGCGGGGCCGAAGCCGACGCAGGCGATGTCCACGGACATGGACTGGCGGTCTGGGGTCGCGTCGCTCATGGAATCCTCGAGGCTCCAGGCTCCAGGCTTCAGGCTACAGGCTTCGGAGGAAAGCAGCCTCGGCAAGTCGTTCCCGTAGCCCGTAGCCCGTAGCCTTCCTCACACGGGGTAATCGAGGGCCTCCGGGATCATCACCTTCGAGACCGACTCGGCGGCGCGGTCGAGGGCGAGCTTGGCGCCGGTGAGGCAGCCGTCCAGCTTCACCCGGAGCGCACGGAAGTCCGAGACGCCCTGGCAGGAGGCGCAGGGTCCCTCCTTGTCCGGGTGGAGATCGGGCACGTCCACCGCGCAGCCGGCCAGGCCGGGGATGATGCCCTCCAGCGCCTCCAGGTCCTGGGCCTGGTAGCAGGCCTGGTATCCCTCGGCGTCCCAGGCCGGGTGCCGGTTGTAGCCGTAGACCAGCTCGGCGCAGATGCGCCCCACCTCGCCCGCCGCCCGGGCCGCCTGGACGTGGCACAGGTCGGTCATGAAGTGGGAGAGGCCGTTCAGCCCCTCGGCCAGGGTCGGCATGGAGGGCCCCCTGGCGTCGAGCTCGACCAGGTCGAGGATCAGCGCCCGGGCGGCGCAGAGCCAGGCGAGCGCGTCGGCCAGCGGGAAGGAGACCCCCTGGCGCGGGCTCTGGTAGAGCTTCGCGCCGAGGGCGTCGCGCGCGTCGGCCACGTGCCGGTACGTCCAGAGCCACAGCTCGAAGGCGGTGGCGAGCGTGCAGGCGCCGGTGCCGGGGCGGACGGCCGCCACGTGGCGCAGCTCGCGGACCCAGGACTTGAGGATGGCCAGGAACAGCTCGGAGGTCATCGTCACGGAGAGCTGCCGCCGTTGCACGGCCTCCGGGCCCTCGTAGGTCGCCTCGAGCTGCGCGTCCATCCACTTGAGCGGCAGGAAGCCGGGGCAGTCCTCGGTGATCCCGTAGCCGCCCATGAGCGAGAGCGCCTCGCGCATCACCGTGGCGCCCACGCCGGTGTTCCACAGCTTCACCGCCGGGCAGAGGACGTTCGCCTGTGCGTCGAGGAGGGCGAAGCGGACCATCTCGTCCGCCTCGAGCTGGGCGATGCGGGCCTTCTCCTTCTCCCCCTGGGGATGGGCCTGGAGCTCGAGAAGCTCCATGGCGTTCTTCTCCACCATCTGCATCCACTTCATCCGGGCCTTGGCGCCGGCGATCCCCTGCGCCGCCAGCAGCGCGTCCTTCCTCCGCTCGAGCGGGTCGAGCTCGTCGAACAGGCGCGCCGCCTGGAAGCCGAAGGAGGCGCCCGCCTCGCCGGTGGCCCACACCTGGGACAGGCGGTGGAGGGCGTCCTCGCGCTGCTGGATGCCGAGCTCGTACCGGAGCGAGCCGGGCCTGGCCTGCTCCGCCCCGCGGAACCGCCCGCGCTGGTAGCGGATCACCGGCTCCACCGCGCTGAGGAGCTTCGCCGCCGTCATGACGCCCACCGTGACCCGGGTCCGGCGGAAGACGGCCTCGATCACCTCCGAGTGGGAGAAGTTCGGGACGATGACGCCGTCCTTCACCTGGTAGCCGCCCACGATCCGGCTGGCCGGCACCTTCAGGCTGAAGATGGGGTCGGTGGTGGAGGAGAGCTGGTGGACGAGCTTGCGGGTGGGCGTGCCGCGGTCGAAGACGCCCGGGTCCCCCTCCTCGAGGATCACCATGAAGCTGCCCTTGATCTTCGGGTCGGCGGAGTCGACCGCGGCGGTGACGAAGTTCGCGAATCCCATGTTGGTGATGAACCGGCCCCGCTTCTCGACCTGGAGCAGGGGCTCCTCGCCCTCCTTCCACTCGGCCACCCGCGCCTTGCCGGAGAGCATGCCCGTGTCCACGCCGACGTAGGGGATGGGCTCGGTGAGCGCGAAGGCGGCCCGCCAGGGCTTGCGGTTCTCGGCGGCCGCCCGGGCCGGCGCCGCCAGGGTCATGTAGCGGTGCACCTGCTCCGGCGTGCCCCGCTCGTGGATGGGCGAGAGGCCGAGGAAGCCCGCCAGCGCGCCGGTGGCGGCGCCCGCGTCCACCCAGGCGAGCTCGAAGGCCGTCAGGGCCAGCGCCAGGTTCTTGGGCCCCTCGATGAAGCCGCCGTCCTCGGGGCTCATCATGACGCCGGTGATGCCGGCGGCGTCGTAGGCCTCGAGCAGCGTCGCCTTCCGCGGCGTCCAGTCGTGCTCGTGGCGGGCACCGTCGGCGACCAGGCGCGCCACCGGGCCGCGCGCGACGCCGCGGGCGGCCTGCACCAGCATCTGGAGATCGTAGCGCTCGGAGAAGCGCCACATCACCTGGCGCGCGTCGTCGCCCGGGAGCGTTCGCAGGTTCTCGTGCTTCGAGGGCAGGGCGACCGGGGTGGCCATGCTCGGCTCCTTTCGGCGCAACGCGGGCCGCGCGCGCACGGGAGGTCGGAGAGGAACGAACCCCCTAGCACCGAACGTGCCGGGCGGCAAACCCCCGTCGCACGCGGCGGTCTGCGAAGCGCGAGTTTCCTGCCGCGCAATCCGTGCGCCCACCCGTGCGTCAGGCGAAGGTGGCCATCACCGGTGCGTGGTCGCTCGTGCCGAATCGGGCCAGCACGACGCATTGCGTCGCGCGACGGGCCAGCGCCTCGCTCGCCAGCACGTAGTCGATCCGCCACCCGATGTTGCGCTGGCGGAGGTTCCGCCAGGGCGCCCACCAGGTGAAGAGCGCGTCGTTCGCCGGATCGAGGGCGCGTCCCAGATCGACGAGGCCGCGCGAGAGGAGGCGTGCCAGGAGCGCTCGCTCCTCGGGCCGCTGCCCGATGGCGCCGGGCTTGCGCTCCTTGGGGTGGACGTCCCGATCCTCCCGCGTGACGTTCAGGTCGCCGCAGACGAGGAGCGGTGGGTCCGGCGGGGCCTCCGCCGCCCAGCGGTCGAGCGCCTCCAGGAAGCGGAGCTTGGCGGCGAAGTCCTTCCCCCCGTTCGGGACGTAGACCGAGGCGATCCGGACCCCCGAAGCCTCGGCGACCACGATGCGGCGCTCCTCGTCGAAATCGGGGTGGGTGAAGACCGGCCGCGCCGCGGCGATATCGCGGCGCACGAGCAGGGCCACGCCCGAGTACGGTCCGGCTCCGTGGAAGAGGGACCAGTATCCCTCCAGCGCGTCGAGGGAAGCGGGGATCTGGTCGGGGGAAGCCTTGATCTCCTGGATGCAGAGGACCTCCGGGCGCTCCCGCTCCACGAGCTCCAGCACCTGGGCCTCGCGCGCGCGGATCCCGTTCACGTTCCAGGTGCAGATCCTCAACGCACATCCTCCTACCCGCGCCCTCCGGGTGGTCCCGCACGTGTGTCGGGAGGCCGCGGGACCGCGGCGACCATACGGCAAGGCCAGTCTTTCGGCTATGATGCATCGGTCGGGTAGACGGGATCCGACGCCAACCGCCGCACGACCCACCATGCGCCCGCACGCGCCGCGAAACGTGCTCCAGCTACGCATCTCGCCCGATTGGGACGCAGTGAAGGCCACCTGGGACGCGTCCCAGGCGATGCTGCGGGAGAGTGGTCTCGCCAACGACGACGCCTACGCGCTCTCGATGGTCTCCCAGGAGCTGCTCGAGAACGCCGTGAAGTACGGCTCGTTCGCGAGCGGAGACGCCGTCTCGTTCGAGATCCGCGTGAGCGACGAGTACGTGACCATCGAGGTCCGCAGCCCCGTGGGCGAGACGGGGGAAAGCGCCCTCCGGGAGTTCGACCAGATGGTGCAGTGGGTGAGGAGCTTCGCCGACCCCTTCGAGGCGTACGTGGAGCGGATGCGGGCGGTGTCGTCGCAGCCCTACGCGGCGGGCAAGAGCGGGCTCGGGCTGGCCCGGATCGCCTACGAGGGACGCTGCCTGCTCGACTTCTACGTGGACGAGTCGAGCACGCTCGCCGTCTCGGCGGTCTTCCGGAGGGCGGCATGAGCGCGCTCCCGGCCCGGTTCGCCGAGCGGGACCTCGTCATCGAGGTCCAGGAATCCGGGGAGGAGATCCGCCTCGTCTGGTCCGGGAAGAGCATCGACCGCGAGCCCGGCCGCTTCCTCATGCCCATCTTCAACCAGCTCCTGGAGAGGGTCCGGGGGGACCCGAAGCGCATCGCGATCGACTTCAGCAGGGTCGAGTACATGAACTCCTCGACCTTCGCGCCGCTGGTGAAGCTGCTCGACGCCGCCCGGCGGTCGGGCGCGAGCGTGGTGCTCGAGTACTCGCCGTCGCGAAACTGGCAGACGCTCTCGTTCACGGCGCTCCGCACCTTCGAGACCCCCGATGGCCGTATCGCAGTTCGCGCGAAGTGAGCCGCCGCCCACGGCGGGGCACGAGGGGAAGGCGAGCCTCCGCGGCCGCCTGGAGGGGGAGCGCGCCGCGCTCGCCGTCCGCGTCGCCGAGGCGAGCCGCGTGTCGCTGTGGGTCTGGTTCGACGGCGAGCGGCCGGGCGACGGGACGGAGTTCGAGCGCCTGCGGATCGAGAGCGGCGGCGTCGAGCTCGTCCTCGGGCGCTGCCGCTTCGCGGCCGACCCGTGGGACGGTGCGGACGGGCGGCTCGTCTTCCTCGACGACGTCTACGACTGCGGCGCCCTGATCCGGGACGGCGTGATCGTGAACGTGCGGGCCTTCTTCCGGAACCTCACGCTGGTGCTCTCGCAGCGGGAGCAGGTCCAGGGCGGGTTCAAGGCCTTCGTCGCGGACGCGATGTTCGACCTGTCGGCCTACAAGCGGTTCTTCGACGAGCAGGAGGCGTTCTTCGCCACCGAGTCGCGCGAGGTCGCCGAGCTGGCGCGCCGAGCGCTGGTCCGCTGCGAGCACCCGCGCTTCTTCGCGTTCGTCGACGCGCAGATGCGCGGGATGGAGGAGCTGATCGCGGGGTTCACCCGCGAGGAGCACGAGCGGCACGGCTTCTACTTCCGGCGACAGGCGTGGCCCTACATCGTGACGACCGACGTCCTCCGGCAGATCAACGTGAAGCCGCGGGGGTACGCGGGCGACGCCGACGCGATGGTGATGATCTACCGGGACGAGTACTCGGGCCGGACCGCCTTCAACCAGCTGCTGCACAAGTACTCGGTCAACACGTCGGCGGCGCACGCGGTGCGCTTCCGGCGCCACCACATCCCGCGCGTGATGCGGGAGGTCCAGGCGACCTTCGCCGGCCTGCCTCCCCACGGCTTCGGGGTCCTCTCCCTGGCCTGCGGTCCCGCCTGGGAGCTGGAGGACGTGCTGGCCGGTCCGGAGGACTTCGAGCGGCTGCACATCGGGCTGCTCGACCAGGATGCCTACGCCCTGGGGGTGGCGCGGGCGACGGTGGAGCGCGTCGAGGCGCAACGGGGAGGCAGCGCCCGGGTGCGCTACTTCCAGGACTCCGTCCGGACGATGCTGCGCGACCGCGACCTGCGGGGGCGGTTCGGGCCGTACCACTTCATCTACTCGATGGGGCTCTTCGACTACCTCACCCCGCCCGTCGCGCGGGCGGTGCTCGCGAAGACGTACGAGCTGCTCCTGCCGGGCGGCACGCTGCTCGTGGGCAACTACCACGAGCGCAACTCGGCCCGGCTCTACATGGAGTACTGGGGCGACTGGCCCCTCTACTACCGCTCCGAGCAGTCCCTCCTCGACCTGGCGTCGGGCCTGAAGGGCGAGCGGCAGGTGTCCTTCGACCCGTCGGGCTCGCAGATGTTCCTCCGCCTCGACAAGCCCGCATGAGCTCGCTCTCACAGGACGGGTCCGCCTCCCGGGGGGCGGGGTCGGCCGGAGGGCGGACCCCGTTCCAGCGCTACCACGACGGGCTCGTCCACACCTGGAGCGGCACCGTGGCCGGGCTGGCCATGGTGCTCGTTCCGGCCTTTCTCGTCCTCGACGCCTTCAGCATGCCGCCCGAGCTGCTCGAGCGGTTCGCGCTCTACCGCGCCGCGGTCACGGGCATCTCCCTCGTCCTGTTCTTCGTCATCCGCAGGACCAAGCCCGGCCCGTTCTCCTTCCTCTACGGGTACGCGGTGACGCTGACCGTGGGCGGGGCCATCGTCTGGATGACGGTCGACCTGGGGGGATTCGACTCGTCCTACTACGCGGGCCTGAACCTCGTCATCGCGGCGAACCTGCTCCTCCCCTGGAACCAGACCCACGCTGCCCTGAACGCCTTCGCCTTGCTGCTCATGTACGTCGGGACGAACGCGCTCTTCGGGGGCGCGTTCCTCGTCGAGTCCGTGCTGAACAACCTCTTCTTCCTGGGGGGGACCACGGTGATCGCCGTGGCCACGAGCACGGTGAAGTTCCGGCTCATCGTGAACGAGTTCGACGCCCGCGCCGAGCTGATGGAGTCGAACCAGAGCCTGGAGCGATCCCAGCACGAGCTGAAGGCGGCCCGCGACGCGCTCTGGGGCGAGATGGAGGTCGCGAAGCGGATCCAGACCGCGCTCCTGCCCGCGAACCAGCGGGTGGGCCCCTACGACGTGGCCGCGCGCATGCTCCCGGCCGCCGAGGTCGGCGGCGACTACTACGACATCATCGACGGCAACGCCGGGACCGCCTGGATCTGCATCGGCGACGTGTCGGGCCACGGGGTGGAGTCCGGCCTGGTCATGATGATGACGCAGACCAGCATCCTCTCGCTCGTGCAGGAGAACCCGCGGCGCACGCCCGCGGAGGTGTTCACCTCGGTGAACGGTGTCCTGAACGAGAACATGTCCCGGCTGGCCACCGGGCGCTACATGACGCTCAACGTGGTGCAGCTCGGCGAGCGCGGGCTGACCCTGGCCGGCAAGCACCAGGACATCCTGGTCTGGCGGCGAACGGCGGGACGGGTCGAGAACGTCACCAACGAGGGGTGCTGGATCGGCATCGCCGAGGACCTCCGCGGCCAGATCGCCAACCTGGCCGTCCCCATGGCGGAGGGAGACGTGGCCCTCTTCTACACCGACGGCGCCACCGAGGCGATGAACGCATCGGGCGAGATGTTCGGCGAGACGCGGCTGTCCCAGGCCTTCGGGCGCGTCGCCGATCGTCCGCTCGAGCAGGCGCTCGAGGCGCTCTTCCGGGAGGTCGCCGCCTTCCAGGCGCAGCAGGACGACGACATCACCATGATGCTGGTGCGGCGCCTGCCGGCCGCCTGAAGCGAGGGCGCGCGCGCCGCGAGAGGCTACTCGATCGAGCGGAACCGGACGCCCGGCCCGCCCCCCGCCTCGAAGGGCCGCAGGGCCCGCCGCAGCGCGTCGAACGACATGGCCTGCCACTTGTGGCGGGCGTCGTAGACGACCTCCATGTCCACGCCGCCCTCCTGGACCGAGCGGATGAACTGCACCAGCGCGGCGATGGTGGAGGAATTGAAGTACTCGAGCGCCTCGAAATGAAGCGCGAGGGATCGGCCCTCGGACTTCGCCACGGCCAGGGCCTGATCGAAGAGCGGCGCCAGGACCTTCCCCGCCTCGCGGCTGGCGCTCTTGCCTTCCATGCGGATCCGGAGCTCGCGCGCACCCTCGCGGTCGAGGTTCGCGCTCAGATCGCCCAGGGTGAAGTGGTCCAAGGGTGCCTCCCGAAGCGTTGTCGCGGCGAGCATATCAGACCGACGTGCCTCCGCTGCCACGCCACCCCCCGGGGCGGGCGAGGAACGACACGGTCGTCGCCTCTCCCACCGGGGGGGAGGCGGGGGCGCCGGCCGGGGCCGCGCGGAGGTCCGGGCCGGGCGGCGTATACTCCGGCCGTGCCCGACGACGCCTTCGCCGCCCTCGCGGCCGCCGTCGCCCTCTTGCGCTGGTACGCCGGGGCGAGCCCGGAGACCGTGGTCTCGGTGGCTCCGCGCCCCGCCGGCGGGCGTGCCGGCGGGAGGCGGGCCGGGGCGGTGGCGGTCGTGCTGCTCGCCGCCGCGGCGGCGCTGCTCCTCTCCGGATGCCGCTCCCCCGAGCAGCGGCTCATCGACCGCCGCCACGAGCTGCGCGAGATCGTGGACCGCCTCCACGCCGCCTACCAGGCGAGCGAGCGGACCGGGGACGGGGGCGGCCAGGCGGAGGAGGCCGAGGGCGGAGGCGGTCCGCTGGGGCGCCTCGTCGCCGAGATGGGGCGGGCCCACTTCGAGGGGTACTGCCTGGCGGTCGGCCGGGGCGAGCGCCCGCTCAGCCTCTCCTCCCGCCTGGACGCGTTCGTGCGGGAGCCCGGGAACGCCCGAGCCTGCGAGCGGGCGGCGCGGCTGGAGGCCGAGATCGCCGAGCTGGAGCGCGAGCTGGGAAGGCGCTGAGGGCGGAGCCGTCCCGGCCTCCGCCCTGCCACGGCGCGCGCATCACGAGGAGAGGAACCGGAGGCCCTCCTCGCCCAGGTCCTCGGGACGGATCCGGAGGCCCTGCGCGAAGGCGGCGGCCGGCTCGCCGGCGGGGAGCGCCCCGTTCGCGGCGAGCAGCTCCAGGAACGCGCGCGCCACGGCGGCCGCGCCGCACTCCGGGCTGATGCGCAGCTCGAGATGCGGGACGGGGAAGTCCGAGCGGCCCAGCTCCGGCTGGGAGCGGCGCGCGCCGTCCGAGACGAGCACCACCGGGAGCGAGGCCGGCCCGGGGCGCAGGGAGCCGGCGAGCTCGCGGAACGGCTCCCAGGAGAACGGGTACCGGTGCCAGTCCGAGCCGAGCCGGAGGAAGAAGAAGAGGGCGTCCCGCCGGTCGGGCAGGCCGATGGCACGGGCCAGGCCCTGCTTCAGCGCCAGGAGCCGGTCCCGGTCGGGCGGGTAGGGAGGCGGCACCATCTCCAGCCTGGAGACGGCCCTCCCCTCCGTTTGTGACCGCCCGCCCGACCGATCCCCGGTCGGGGGGCTAGACCGCCTCCAGCGCGCCCTTGAACTCGGCCAGGAGGTCGCGCCAGTCCTCGACGCCGACCGAGACGCGGACCAGGGAGTCCTTCACCCCGTATCGCACCTTCTCCTCCGGGCTCATCTCCGAGTGGGTGGTGGTGGCCGGGTGGCAGGCGAGGGTCTCGACGCCGCCGAGGCTCACCGCGTTCTTGGCGATCCGCAGGCGCCGCAGGAACTCGAAGGCCGCCTTCTTCCCGCCCCGCAGCTCGAGCGCGAAGACGCCGCCCGGGTAGCGGCACTGCGCGTCGCGGATCCGGACCTGCTCGGGATCGCGGAAGAGCGAGGGGTAGTGGAGCACCTCGATCTTGGGGTGCCCGGCCAGCGCCTCGGCGATCCGCTGCGCGTTCTTGCTCTGGCGGTTCATGCGCAGGCCCACCGTGGGGAGCCGCCCGTCGAGCAGCCAGCACTCGTCCGGCTGCAGGATGTTGCCCAGGATGGCCCGGGTCCCGCGCAGCTGGGCGACGAGCCCGACGTCCTGCGCCAGCACCACCCCGCCCAGCATGTCGCTGAAGCCGGAGAGGTACTTGGTGGCCGAGTAGACGACCAGGTCGGCGCCGAGGGGGAGCGGGTGCTGGAAGGACGGCCCGAGGAAGGTGTTGTCCACCGCCAGGAGCGGCCGGTCGGGGTGCGCCCGGGCCGCGCGCGCCGCGTCGGCGATGTCGGTCATGGTGAGGGTGGGGTTGGCCGGGGTCTCCACCAGCACGAGCCGCAGGTCCCGGGCTGCGGCCACCGCCGCCCGCAAGGCCGCCCCGTCGCCCGCCAGCACCGGGACGCCGCGCATCCCGAGCGGCTCGAGCATCTGGTGGATGAGGTGCTGGGTCCCGCCGTAGAGCGGCGTGGTGTAGACGAAGCTCGCACCGGGCGCGCAGCAGGTCAGGAACACCGTCGAGATGGCGGCCATGCCCGAGTTGAAGACCGCGGCGGCGCGGGCGCCGGGCTCGAGCGGGACGATCTGGTCCTCCAGGATCTCGGCGTTCGGGTGGGAGAGGCGCGAGTAGATGAGGTCGAGGCTCTCGCCCTCGTCCGGCCGGGCCTTGCCGAGCGCCACGTCGAACGCCCGCTCGGCCGCCTCCGGGCTCGAGAAGACGTAGGTGGAGGAGCGGAAGACGGCCGGGCGTGCCGAGCCCACCGAGAGCCGCGGGTCGAACCCGCGGGTGAGCACGGCGGTGTCCGGACGGACCACGTAGGGGATGCTCTTGCGATCGGCCATGGCGCCCTCCGGGCGGGGAACGACGCCATCCTACCGCGCTCGGCTCCCGGCCACGCCCCACTCCCGGAGCTTGCGCCACAGGGTGGTTCGCCCGATCCCGAGGACCCTGGCCGCCTCGGGCTGGGAGCCGCCGCAGCGCTCCAGGACGCGCAGCACGTGGCTCCGCTCGACGTCGGCGAGCCGGAGCGGGCCGTCCCCGCCGGCCGGAGGCGGGGGAGGCCCGTGCACCTCCTCGGGCAGGTGCTCGGGCAGGATGGTCCCGCCGCGGGCCAGGGCGCAGCCGTGCTTCATGGCGTTCCCGAGCTCCCGCACGTTGCCCGGCCACCGGTAGGCGAGCAGCGCGCGCTCGGCCTCGGGGGAGATGCCGGCGGCCGGCCGCCGCTCCGCCTCCACGAAGCGCCGGGCCAGGGGCAGGACGTCCTCGCTCCGGTCCCGGAGCGGCGGCACCCGGAGGGCGAGCACCTTGAGCCGGTAGTAGAGGTCCTCGCGGAAGAGGCCCTCGGTCACGCGGACCCGCAGGTCGCGGTTGGTGGCGCACACGAACCGGACGTCCACGCCGAAGACGCGGGTGTCGCCCACCCGGCGGACCTCGCCCTCCTGGACGGCCCGCAGGAGCTTCGCCTGGAGCGGGAGCGGCATCTCCGCCACCTCGTCGAGGAAGAGGGTGCCGCCCGAGGCGGCCTCGAGCAGCCCCTCCTTGGCGGCCGTGGCGCCGGTGAAGGCGCCGCGCACGTGGCCGAACAGCTCGCTCTCGAGCAGCTCCCCGGGGACCGCGGCCACGTTCAGGGCGAGGAAGGGGCCGCCGCGGCGCGGGCCGTTGGCGTGCAGGGCGCGGGCGACGATCTCCTTGCCGGTTCCGCTCTCGCCGAAGACCATCACCGGCGCATCCGCCTGGGCGAAGTCGGCCACCCGGCGCAGCACCGCCCGGATCCCCTCGCTCTCGGCCACGACCTGGGTCGTGCCGCGCAGCGAGGCCACCACGGTCTCGAGGCCGCACACGTCGCAGCGGCAGGGCTCCCGCTTGGGGTGGACCGTTTCGTTCCCCATGGTTTCAAGATGAAACTAGCCGGGGCGAGCGCCTCGACGCAACCCCGCGCCACCACGGGGCGGTGCGGGCGGCCCCGCGCGTGCACTGGCGCCCCCCGGAGATCGCCATGCCGGAAACCACCTTCGACCCGAACGAGAGCGTCGCCCAGATCGTGACCCGCTTCCCGGCGAGCGCGCGCGTCTTCCAGGCGCACCACATCGACTTCTGCTGCCGCGGCGAGCTGACCGTGGCCCAGGCGCTGCGCGGCCGGAAGGAGCGCCCGGAGGAGGTGATGGCCGAGCTGGAGGCGGCGGCGCGGTCCCGGCCCCCCCTGGCCGACGGGGCCCTGCCGGCCGACCTGAGCGTGCCCGCCCTGGTGGCCCGGATCCTCGATCGCCACCATGCCTACCTGCGCCGGGCCCTGCCCGCGCTCGAGCCGCTCCTCCAGAAGATCGCCGACGTGCACGGCGACCGCGAGCCGCGGCTCCTCGAGCTGCTGGCGGTCTTCCGGGGGCTCCGCGAGTGGGTCGAGCCGCACCTCGAGGAGGAGGAGACGGTGCTCTTCCCGCTCCTCATGAGCCGGGGCGCCGACCGGGACCGGATCGCCGGCGAGCTCGGCCGCATGCGCGAGGAGCACATGAAGGTGGGCCTGGCCTTCGACCGCATCCGCGACATCACCGGCGACTTCGCGGTCCCGGAGTGGGGCTGCGCGAGCTTCCGCCTGGCCATGGCGGAGCTCGAGGACCTCACCAGCGACATGCTGCGCCACATCCACCTCGAGAACCACGTCCTCATGCCGAGGTTCGTGGAGAAGGCCCAGGGAGAGCGACGATGAGCGAGAGCTGGCGGGAGCTTCTGATGGCGGACCACGAGATCACCGAGCGCGTCTTCGCGGCGGTGGAGAAGGCCTTCGCCTCGGGCGGGCCGTCGCCCGGCATGGCGGCGAACCTGCGCGAGTACGTGGTCGGCTACGTGGACCGCTGCCACAACCAGAAGGAGGAGCGCGCCCTCTTCCCCATGCTGGAGCGGCTGGGGATCCCGCGCGACGGCGGCCCGCTGGCCGTGATGCTCTCCGAGCACGAGCAGGCGAAGGTCCTGGTGGCGCGGATCGACGGCGCGGCCGCCGCGGTGGCGGGCGGGGACCGGGCCGGGCTCCCGGCGCTGCGCGAGGCGTTCGACGCCTACGCGGCGCTCTGCAAGAGCCACTTCTGGAAGGAGAACGACATCCTCTACCCGATGGGCGCCCGCCTGATGGACGAGGATCAGGCGGCGGAGGTGACCCGCGGGATCCTGGCGGTCGAGGCCTCGCTCGGGCCCGACACGCGCGCGCGCGCCTGGCGGCTGGCCGAGGAGATCGTCGGCGCGGCGGATCTTCCGGACCTCTCCCACGGCCTCGACCGCGACGCGCTGGCGGCCATCCTCAACACCCTCCCGGTGGAGCTCTCCTTCGTGGACCACGAGGACACCGTCCGGTACTTCAGCCACGAGCACGCCGAGAAGATCTTCCCCCGCACGCGCGGGGCCATCGGGACGAGGGTGCAGAACTGCCACCCGCAGAAGAGCTTGCACATGGTGAACGCCATCCTGGCCGACTTCAAGGCCGGGCGGCGCGAGGTGGCGGAGTTCTGGATCGACATGGGCCCCCGCAAGGTCCACATCCGGTACTGGCCGGTGCGCGACCGGGCCGGCCGCTATCTCGGATGCCTGGAGACGGTCCAGGACGTGACCGCCATCCAGAAGCTCTCCGGGCAGAAGCGCCTGCTCGACGCGGCGTGACGCCGGGGGCCGGCGAAGCCGCCGCGGCGGGGCGCCTGCGCGCCCGCCCCGCCCCGGTTAGACGTCGGGCATGCCCTCCCCCGCCCGGATCGCGATCGCCCTGTCCCTGCTCGCTCCCGCCACCGCCTCCGCCGGCGTGAAGGGGCGATCCGTGGAGTACGAGCAGGGGGGAACCGTGCTGGAGGGTTACCTCGCCCGGGACGAGGCGCAGACGGGCAAGCGTCCGGGCGTCCTCGTGGTCCACGAGTGGACCGGCATCAACCCGTACGTCAGGAAGCGGGTCGAGCAGCTCGCCGCGATGGGGTACGTCGCTTTCGCCGCCGATGTCTACGGCAAGGGCGTGCGGCCGGCCACGCCGCAGGAGGCGGCCGCGGAGGCGGGGAAGTACAAGTCCGACCGTGCACTCCTGCGCGCCCGGGTGCGGGCGGCCCTGGCCGAGCTGCGGAGGCAGCCGGGCGTGGACGGCGACCGGGTGGCCGCCATCGGCTACTGCTTCGGCGGCACGGCGGTGCTCGAGCTGGCCCGCTCCGGGGCCGACGTGAAGGGCGTGGTGAGCTTCCACGGCGGCCTCGACGCGCCCGCCCCGGACGACGCCCGGAACGTGAAGGCGAAGGTGCTCGTCCTGCACGGCGCCGAGGACCCGTTCGTGCCGGAGGCGCAGGTGAAGGCCTTCGAGGACGAGATGCGGGCGGGCGGCGTGGACTGGCAGCTCGTGAAGTACGCCGGCGCGGTCCACTCCTTCACGAACCCGGCCGCCGGGAACGACGCCTCGAAGGGGGCCGCCTACGACGCCAGGGCCGACCGGCGGTCGTGGGAGGCGATGAAGGTCTTCTTCGCGGAGATCTTCCGGTAGCCGTCAGGGGCGGCGGAAGACGACCGCGGTCCTGGGCGCGACCGTCACCTGGGCTCCGGTCAGGTTGGAGAAGCCGGATGGCGCCGTCACCGGCACGTCGCCGGCCTCGTCCGAGTCCACCACCACCGCCGCCGTCTGCAGGTCGTCGACGGTCGCGAGCGTCACCGCCGACGTGTCGGCGTTCACGAAGATCGAGAACGTGACCGTGCCGGCCGGCTCGGCCACCTGGTACGCGATCGCGCGCGCCTTCGTGCCGTCGAGGAGCGTCACGTTCGTGGTGGCAAGGGCGCGGGTCCCCAGCCGGAAGGCGTCGCTCGAGCGGCGCAGGGCGAAGAGGCCGCTCGCGTACGCGTAGAGCCTCCGGCCCTCGGAGCCCTGCGCCATCCACTCGCCCCAGCGGATCATGTTCACGCCGTCGGAGGCGTCGTAGGAGTTGTAGACGTAGAAGACGTCGGCGGGGGTCCCGCCCACCGACAGGCCCGGCGTCGTCTCCGGCTGGCTCGTGGTCACCCGCTTGGTGCGGCCCATCTCGCACCCCGCGTGGACGAAGGCGATGCCTTGCGCGGTCGCCTGGAGGACGAGGCCGAGGCGGGCCACCTTCAGGATCTCCGCCTCCGAGGCGGCGGCGTCCGGGTCGAGGTTCAGGACCTTGCCGATCTTGTCGTGCAGCGTGAGCCCGTCGTGCGCGGTGAGGTACTGGACCGCGTCGCCCGGATCGTCGGCGGCGAAGTTGGTCGGGTCGCCGCGCAGGTTGCGGAGGAGCAGGTTCTTGTCCACGTTCGCCGTGGTGATGAAACCCAGGTTCGTGCTCGACCCCTCGCCGAAGCCGCCGCCCTTCACGATGTCGCGGAAGGTGTCGGAAAAGACCGCGGCGTGGTCGGTCGAGTCCATCCAGTCCTGGGTGGCGGCCTCGATGGGCGTGCCCTCCCAGTCGGTCCCGGGCACCCCTCCCATCCGCCACCCCTCGCCGACGAAGAGGACGTGGGGGTTCACCGCGCTCGCCGCGGCGTACGCCTCCTCGATGGTGACCGAGTCGATGAGCCCCATGAGATCGAAGCGGAAGCCGTCCACCCGGTAGTGCTCCACCCAGTGGCGGACCGAGTCCACGATGAGCCGCCGCATCATCCGCCGCTCCGAGGCGGTGTCGTTCCCCACGCCGGAGTGGTTCGAGCCCCGGTAGTAGTAGCCGGGGGCGAGCGCGCCCAGGATGGCGGTCGTGGCGGTGTGGTTGTAGACGACGTCGAGGAGGACGCCGAGCCCCTTCCGGTGCGCCTCGTTGACGAGCGTCTTCAACTCCTTCACGCGCAGGACCGGGTCCTTCGGGTCGGCCGAGTACATCCCCTCCGGCGCGAAGTAGCCCTGGGGATCGTACCCCCAGTTGTAGTTGTTGCCGGTCGAGTCGGGGGTGTCCTCGCGCGTCGCCCGGCGGCTCTCGTCGCCCCAGTAGTAGGCCAGGACCGGCAGGAGCTGGACGTGCGTCGCGCCCAGGCCCACCACGTGGTCGAGCCTCTCGGCGAAGGCGCGGTAGGTGCCGGGCGGGTTCGCGAGGCCGGCCGGGGCGCCGAAGGGGAGGCCGATGGTGAAGTCGCGCACGTGAACCTCGTAGATCACCGCGTCCTCGCGCCTGGCGTAGCCGGGCGGGGCGTCGAACGGGACGAAGGGCGTCGGGTGGCCGTTCGCGTCCATGGGGAGGATCGGGCCCGGATCCACCACCGCGCCCATCCCCACCGACTGGGTGGAGGAGTCGAACCGCCCCATCGACGGCGCGTACGGGTCGAGGGCCCGGCCCCCGCCCAGCGAGTACTGGTAGAGGCGGCCCTCCGCCACGCTGCCCACCGTCGCCTGCCAGACGCCGTTCCAGCCGTCCGCGTCGAGGTCGCCCAGGCCGGAGAGGTCCTTCTCCATGGGGGCCGTCGCGGAGGGATCCGCCGCGTTCCAGGCGTCGAAGAGGAGGACCGAGGCCGACGGGGCGGCCGGCGCCCAGACCCGGAAGGTGGCCTGGCCGGTGGCCGGGTCGAAGGCGACGCCGAGGGGCACGTCGGCGGACGGCGTCGGGTAGGGCGCGCGGCTGCTGCCGGAGCAGGCCGCCGCGGCGAGGGTTACGAGGAGGAGGCGGACGAGATCGGGGCGAGTCGTGCGCATGAGGGCGGACCTCGGGAGTCAGGACGCGGCCAGGGCGAGCAGGACCTGCGCGGCGTAGTAGAGCGGCAGGCCGAACAGCCGGTTCCGCAGGCCCGGCCGGACGAAGCGGTCCCGCGCCACGAGCAGGTCGGAGAGGTAGAAGAGCGAGGCGCCGACCCGGACCTCGGGCCGGTCCACGCCGAGCGCCAGGAAGACCATGGCGCTGATGACGAGGCAGTAGGCGAGGACCGGAACCTTCATGGATCCGAGGTGCGGCCAGAGCCAGCGGAGCACGAGCGCGAGGGCGGCGGCGAGGGGCAGGGCCGTCCAGGCGGCGGGGCGCGCCGCGCCGGCGAAGGCGGCCGCGTAGGCGACGTGGGCGAGCAGGAAGGCGACCAGGCCCGCCAGGAAGGCGGGCCGGCGCTCCGAGAGGAGCAGCGCGTCGCCCGCCACCGAGAGGGCGAGCCCGGCCAGGATGCCGGCCCCGAACCCGCCCCGCACGCCGCCGAGGAGCGCGACGGCCACGAAGCCGAGCGAGGCGGCCACCTTGGTGATCGCCCGGAGGGCCGGCGCGCCGCGCGCCTCGGCGGCGAGGTGGGCCGCGACCAGGACGGCCACGGCGGCGACGGTGGATGCGACGGGGACGGTCATCGGGGAAGCTCCCGCTCGCCGAGCAGCTTGCGGGCCGCGAGATGCCCTTGGGGAGACCAGGAGCGGCTCACCGGACGTCCGGCTCCACCACCGCCCGGAAGGCCGGGGGCATCGAGACCACCTTCCGCGTCCGGTAGTCGAAGAAGAGGATCCCGGTCTTCGCGCGGGCGATCTCCCGGCCGGAGGCGGCGTCGGTCAGCCGGTAGAGGAGATCGAGGCCCCGGGTGCGCAAGTCGGCGGCGGCGATCGCCACCGCGAGGCGCATGCCCCAGGTCCCCTCGGCCCGGTAGACCAGGGCCGCGTCGGCGAGGATGATGCCCGGCCCCCCGACGTCGAGCTCGGTCCAGCCGTGCGAGGAGAGGAAGCGGACGCGGGCCTCCTGCGCGATGGCGAGGACCGCGTCGTTCCCCAGGTGTCCCCCGTAGTTGACGTCGCCGATCCGCACCCGGATCTCGGTCTCGAACAGGAAACGCTCGGGCAGGTCGATCTCGACGCGAGGCACGGCGAGATTCTATATCCTCCGGGCGGTGGCTGCCGGGACGGGACGGTGGGTGCAGGTGGCGAGCTTCGCCGGGCGCGGCGAGGCGGAGGCGGTCGCCGGACCGGGCGCCGCGCTCAGGTCGTTCGAACGCCGGGGCGGTCGGGCGCCACGTGTCGTCCGAGCGCCGCCAGCCTGCGCTCGACGGCACGCCCGGCCTCGCCGTCGAGCGTGAACCGGATGCCGGCGGCCGCGACCTCGAACTTCGAGCCGAGGAACCATCGCCGTATTCCCTCCGGCTGCGGGCGGGTGCACCGCACCTCGCGCCAGGGGATGCACGGGATTCCGCGGCGGAAGGGCGGCCGGAAGAGCCAGCTCGCGGCCAGGTGGAGTCCCCTCGCGCCGATGCCGACGTACAGGGCGCGTGAGTAGTTGACCCCGCGCATCTTGCCCGTGGCCCAGCCGAAGGACTGATCGAGCGCGTCCTGCTGCGGTGGGTAGCGGGAGAGCAGGGTCATGTG